>VBLS01000276.1 GCA_005878635.1 Methanobacteriota archaeon
CCATCCGGTCGCATTCAAGGTCCCAGTCGCCAAGGAGTCGAAGACGGTCAAGACGCTCGCGATCCTCCCGCGGTTCTTCCACTGGACGAAGCGCCCGTTCATGCCTGTCGAGTTCTCCGTCGGCGCGTACCGGTTCGGGCACAGCATGGTCCGCGGGGAATACGAACTCAATGACCAGGTGCAGAACATCCCGATCTTCGCGAAGCCACCCGCCGAGGACTTGCGGGGTTTCCGTGAACTCCCGGCGGGGCACGTGATCCAGTGGGCGCGGTTTTTCAAATTCGACGGGAGCAAGCTCGACCCGCAGCCGAGCCGGAAGATCGACTCGAAGCTCGCGTTCGGCATCAGCATCCTCCCGGACGCGGTCGCGAAGGAGATCCATGCGCTCGCCGAGCGCGACCTGAAGCGAGGGAAGGCCCTCGGGCTGCCCTCCGGTCAGGCGATCGCGAGGACCTTCGGACTTCCGGAAGATCTCATCCTGCACGCCCAGCAGATGAAGTCGCTCCCCGAACCGCTCCTGCGCGCCTTCGGCGCGAGTACGCCCCTCTTCTTCTACGTCCTGAAGGAAGCCGAGGTGTTGAGCGAAGGACGCCGACTCGGCCCAGTCGGCGGGCGCATCGTCGCGGAGGTCCTCATCGGACTCCTCCGCGGCGACCCGTCCTCGTACTTGAGCGTCCGCCCGATGTGGCGTCCGAAGGCGGGAGAATTCGGGGCTCGCGAAGACGGCATCTTCACGGTCGCCGACCTGCTCCGCTTCGCCCGCGTGCGAATCGACTGAGCGACGAGGCTTCCCGCGGGTCAAGCTATTTTCGCCCTCCCGCCGATGCACCTCGAGGGCGCATCACGAGGGTCCTCGCGGTCGGCGGGACGGGGCGGATCGGACGCGTTTCCTCGAAGCTCCTCGCCCGCCGCGAAATCGTCTCCGAGATTTGCATTGCAGGGAGAGACCTCGGTCTTGCGGCGCGCACCGCGGGCGAGATTGGGTCGAAGGCCAGCGCCCTCGAACTCGACGCGACCGATGAGGAGCATCTCGCCTCCGCGGCGCGCGGATACGATCTCATCGTGAGTACCGCGGGGCCGGACTTTCGCGTCGCCCTTCCGGTGGCCAAGGCCGCGGTGGCCGCGGGCGTCCACCTCTGCGACATCGCCGCGGACGGGCCGGCCCTCCAGAAAGTCCTGGCCCTCGATGCAAGGGCGAAGCAGGCGAACGTCTCGATCGTGACGGGAATCGGGCACGTTCCCGGCATCTCGAACCTCCTGATGCAATATGCCGCCAACCAATTGGACAAGGCCACGGACCTGCAGCTGTGCATGTGGTGGGACCTGAGCCGCGACCGAGCCGCGCTCTTCGGCAATCCGGAGGATATGAAGAGGACCGGACGGATCAACGCGTCGTGGCAGCAGGTCCTCGCCTGGGTCTCCGGCCGGATCCGGACCTACCGCGGAGGCCGCCTCGTCGCCGTGGATCCCTTCGAGAATCCGCACGAGGTCCGTCTGCCCGGCGGCGCTGCGGTGACCGCGATCCCGATCGGAAGCACGGAACCGCTCACTCTTCCCCGGCGGAACCGCGGCCTGAAGTCGGTGTCGGTCCTCATGGCAATCTTGCCCCGCCAACTGAACGATTTACTCCGGGAGCGAGCGCGCGAAATCGCGGGCGGTCAGTCGGATCCTGCGAAGGCCACGGTGGCCCTCCTCGATGCCATCGCGGCCGATCCCGACCGTTGGCTGAAGGGCCCCGTGCGAGCTCCGTCTGACTTCGGCATGATGGCCTCCGCGAACGGGATAAAGGACCGTCGCAAGGTCCGCACCTCCTGTTGGCCGGCGGGTCCTTGGGAGTCCACCGTCGGCCCGCTGACCGTCGCCGCCCTCCGAATCCTCCATGGAAAGGTCCGCGACCGCGGGGTGCTGCCGCCGGAAGCGGCCTTCGAGCCCCTTCGCTTCCTCGAGGAAGCCGCTCGGGCGGGACCTGGTCGGCCTGGGCCGGGCCGACTCCTGAACGAATCGCGGGAGCCTCTCAAGTGAGGGGGAAAATCTCCTCGCGGTGGAGGATCCGCCTCGGCCGTTCAGGTTGGCGGCAGACGAGGTTCCTCGGGTTTTCGCCTTCGGCGGACCAACACGATGAGGAGGATCGCGCCCACGACGATGACCGCGAGGACTGCGTATGGCCAGATGCCGGAAAACAGGGGCGAGGGACTTACCACTACGGTTCCCACGGTCACGGTCCACTCCCGGCTGGCGGAGAGCGAGCCGTCGGAGGCGGTGACATTCACCACGTACCCGCCCGGAGTCCCGGAGAAGTTGAACGCGTTCGTATTCTCGCCGCCGACGACGGCACCGTTCACCCGCCAGGTATAGGTGAGGAAATCGCCGTCGGGGTCCGAGGCATTGACCGCGAACCGTTGGGTTGAGCCTGCGTCAATCGTCAGCGAAGCGGACGAAGGGCTACTCGAATCGATCCGAGGCCCTCGGTTCCGCACGACGACCTGATGGGTGGCCCTCGACCAAAGACTCGAATCGTCGGTGACGTTCAAGGTGACCGAGTAGGTTCCTGCCAACGC
>VBLS01000277.1:0-1057 GCA_005878635.1 Methanobacteriota archaeon
CCCCGTGATCGGCGTCGGCGGCGTCGGCTCCGGCCGGGACGCCCTCGAGTACATCATGGCGGGGGCGAGCGCGGTCCAGGTCGGCACCGCGATCCTCTCGCGGGGCCTCGGCGTCTTCGACGAGATCACGAAGGAAATGGCCTCCCTCCTGGAGGAGGCCGGCTTCCAATCGGTCCCTGAGGCGATCGGGGTCGCCCATGCCTAGGATGCAGGTCGTCCCCCTCCTGGAGATCGTTCGGGAGACGCCGACCACGATGACGTACCGGTTCCGCGGGGACCTCGGTGGGACGCCGGGCCAGTTCCTCATGGTCTGGATCCCCCGATACGACGAGCTCCCGATGGCCCTCTCCTACCTCGGCGCGGTCAAGGGCATCACGGTCCGCGATTACGGGGACGCGACCCACGCCTTGGCGGCCTTCACCGCGGGGGATCGGATCGGCGTCCGCGGGCCCTACGGGAATGCGTTCCAGCTGGAGGGCCCGAGCGTCCTCGCGGTCGGTGGCGGGAGCGGCATGGCGTCGATGATCGCCGCGATCGAGGCCTTCGCGCAACAGGGGGCGCGCGTCGTGACCGCGGTCGGCGCGAGGACCGCGGCGGAACTGCTGTTCGTCGAGCGGGCGAACGCCGCCGGGGAGATCCACATCGCGACGGACGACGGGTCCCGCGGCTCCGCCGGGTTCGTCCCGGCCTTGGCCGAGAAGCTCGTGGCCCGCGAGTCGTTCGCCCAGGTCATCACGTGCGGCCCGGAGAAGATGATGGCCGCGGTCGTCGATCTGGCGCGGCAGAAAGGCCTCCCCGTCCAAGCGAGCCTCGAGCGGTACATGAAGTGCGGCATCGGCATCTGCGACGCCTGCGCCCTCGACGACAAGCTCGTCTGCTGGGACGGCCCGATCTTCACCGGGGATCAGCTCGCCAAGTCGGAAGAGTTCGGCCGGTACCGCCGAGACAAGAGCGGACGCCGAGTTCCGGTCTGAGCGCGGTCCGTCGACAAGGCTAAAGGCCATCCGGCGATGCCGGCCGAATCCCTCCCGATGAAATACATCCGCGAGCTGTTCGA
>VBLS01000277.1:1062-3650 GCA_005878635.1 Methanobacteriota archaeon
TGAAATACATCCGCGAGCTGTTCGAGTACAAGGTGAAGGAGTTGCGGAAGCCGTGGGAACGAGGCGGTTGAACGAGGCGCGCGAAGAGCTCATTGGCCCGAGTGCGATACCTTGATATCCGGCATGCGGCATCGCGCGAGTTGGAGCGAGTGAACGGATGAAGGACGTGAACGCGATCGCGAAGAGGGCCCTCGAATACAAGGAGAAGGGCCTCTCCGAGAAGGAGATCGCGGACGAGCTGCACTTGTCTCCGGAGACGGTCACGTGGCTCCTGACGCGCGGCGTGAAGGGCGGGGAGCCCCCGAAAGATGTGAAGATCGGGTGGCGGTCCATCGGGGTCTACGGCAACCGCATCGGGTTCATGGCCGCGGCGATGGCCGACATCGCCTTGGAGGAAATGGAGAAGCGCCAGATCGATGCGGACGGGGTGATCGGGGTCGCGATTAATGGCATCCCCCTCGCCGCGTTGATCAGCGAGGAGCTCGGCAAGGAACTCATGATCTACCGGCCGAGTCAGGAGCGCCACGGGAAGGGCGGTGCGTTTTCCTCCAACTATGCGTCGCCGCAGGGGAAAAAGGCCCTGATCGTCGACGACGTCCTTTCGACCGGCGACACGATCAAAGGCGCGATCTCCGATGTCCATGAATTGGGAGGGACCGTCGTCTTGGCGGTCGTCCTCGTGAACAAGACGGCCCAGGATGAGCTGGCCGGGGTCCCGCTGCGCGCCCTGATTCGGGCGCGGTCGATCTGACCCGCGCAAAGCTTTAGGCGTTCCCTCCATTCGGACCCGTGGTGAGGGCCGCTGACCCATTGGTACGATGAGCTTCTGCCGGAGGCGAAGGCCTACGTCGGCGCGAAGGCGGACCTCGTCGTCAACGCGGGCCTGAGCGTCAGCGGCCTGCAGCACGTGGGCCGGCTCCGCGGAGAGATCACGCTATCCCAGTTCCTGACGCGGAGCCTGCGCGAGGACGGACGGAAGCCGATCCAGAGCTTGGTCCTCTACACCCAAGATGAGTGGAAGGGCAAGGAGGGGCAGATCGGCCAGTTCACGAAGGAAGACGGACGGAAGTATGTCGGACGACGGCTCATCGACGTGCCGGATCCCTTCGGCTGCCATGCGAACTGGGTCGAGCATTACTGGCAGGATTTCGGCAGCGTCCTCGATCGGTTCGCCCCGAACGTCCGCATCGTGAGCACGACGGAGGCCTACCGGAATCCGGAGATGCAGGCGCTCGTCCGCGACCTCGCGGCTCGGGCCGAGGAGGTCCGGGCGGTCGTGAACAAGTATCGGGCCCGTCATCCGTACCCTCCCGGATGGATCCCCTTCGAGGCGTTCTGCGAGCAGTGCCAGACGATCGGCGCGAAGACGACATCGATCGAGGGCATGAACGCCTCGTACCGATGCGAACGTTGCGGTCACGTCGGCAAGTCGTCGATCGAGAAGGGGAAACTGAATTGGAGGCTCGAGTGGCCCGCCCTTTGGAAGGTCTACCGCGTGGACATCGAACCGTTCGGAAAGGATCACGCGACCCCCGGCGGCTCGCGCGACTCGTGCAAGGAGATCGCCGAGGTGATCATGCACTTCCGGCCGCCGATGGGCATCCCGTACGAGTGGGTCGGCATCTCGGACCGCGGCAAGGATCTCGGGGACATGGGCTCCTCGGATTTCCTCGGCTTCACCCCGGTCCAATGGGTGGAGGTTGCGGACCCGGAGGTCCTGCGATACACCTACGCGTTCAATCCGATCTTCCGACGGGTCGTCCTCGATCTGTATCGGGTCGACACCTACCACGACCTGTACGACCGCGCCGAGGACCTGTTCTACGCCGACGAACGCGAAGGGGACGAGGAAGATCAGGCGAGGTCCTTCGAACTCGCACAACTCTCTGCACCGCCGAAGACGAAACCGTTCGCCCTATCGTACCGGCACGCCGCGTTCCTGTCCCAGATCAGTCCGGATTCGGGTCGCGTCGAGTGGTGCATCAAGCGACTGCGGGACACGGGCATCCTGACCCGTGCGCCGAACGGCCTCGAACGGGATCGGATCGCCCGACGTCTCGCGCAGTCCCGGGCCTGGGTGGAGAGGCACGCGCCGGAGAACCGCGTGAAACTCCTCGAACAGATGCCTCCGGAAGTGACGAGGCAGCTGGAGCTGGGCGACCGGAATGCGCTTCGAATGTTCGCGACGCGCGCGGCCTCGCTCCGCTGGACGGAGGACGCGATCAAGGAGGCGATGGTTACCTTGACGAAAAGCGGAACGCTGCCCGTCGAGACGAATCGTTTCTTCCGGGACCTCTATCTCGTCCTCCTCGGAACCGAGAGGGGACCTCGCGCCGCGCCCTTCCTCGCGGTCCTCGAAAAGGACTGGGTGGTCCGACGACTCACGGAGGCCGCCCAGTGAGAAAACTCAAAATACGTCCTCTCCGTTGAAACGCGATTGCAGCCCCGTGGTCTAGCGGCCAATCGTGACCGTGACGCGGTCGCGGGCCAGTGATTCGAGGCTCTGGATCGACCGAATCGGTCGAGGGGAGACCTCGCGACGGCAGTTCGAATCTGCCCGGGGCTATCTCCCACCTTCGAATGCGAGC
>VBLS01000263.1 GCA_005878635.1 Methanobacteriota archaeon
ATCTTGGCCGTGGCGGTGCTGAGCAAGTTCATCGGCGGATACGTCGGCGCGCGCTGGTCCAAGTTTTCCCAACGGTACTCCGTGGCCGCGGGAGTCGCGATGAACGGACGCGGGGCGATGGAGCTTGTCGTCGCCGCGATTGGACTCGAGCTCGGCCTCATCGACGAGAGTCTGTTCTCGATCCTCGTCCTGATGGGCGTCGTAACGACATTCCTGATGACCCTCGGCCTCAGATTCGTCTTGCCCGCGAATATTCGAGGCCGCCTCGCCTTCGGCTCGTCGACCGCAGATCAAGGATCGGGCGGAATCAATGGCGGGGCGTGACTCAGGCTCGGTCTCGTGCGGATCGGACGCCGCAAGCCTCAGAGCGAAGAACTCGAACGTAGGGCGTCGAGATGGCAAAAACAGAAGCGGCGATGTACACCCTACAGTACGTCGACAGCAGAGTCCGAACGAGTCCGCCAGGTTAGAAATTCCGGTAAGGACAGTTGGTAGCGCAACCGACACCGGGTCAAATCTTGCTAGAATGGGGTCAAACTCACGTTTCTAGTTGGATCGTTAGCAAGGAGGAGAACAGCCTCCAGTCTACCCACCTGTTATTGGGACCTTGTGCGTCGCTCCCACTTAAGGAGGCTCAGCTACGGCAGGTTGCCCAACAGTCCTCTCATCCTCTCAAATATGTCTTGAGCAACAACGTCAGACTGACAATGACCACACCTGACTGAAACCCCGGTGCTTGGAAGGGCAAGCGTTCCGCCGTAGTTGGGACAACGAATTGTGCTGACCATGATTCCTCCTTTCTCCATCTGATCCTTCAGGAACGAGAAGTCCAGCACATACTGGACCCTTGCCTGCTTCTTCTCATGTTCGATGATATTTACTCTGGCGGCCCTCGTCTCCTGTATCTCGCTCTGGATTTCAAGGAGGGTGCTCCCTGAGGTTCCTCCGAACATCCTCTCAACCGAGTTTCCGCCGGCTTGGTACGTGACGTATAGTTTCTTAGACACTCCCTGAACAGAGATGTTGATGAGGTTCTCCAGGTCAATCGATTCCTTGACGCGATACGTTTTCGTGAAGAGTCCCACTTCTTCCAGGAATGCAAGCCTTCTGTCAGTAAGCGCGAGAAATCCGAGCCAAATCGTTTTCCCGCTCTTTTCGTCTGCCAAAGTCGCCAAGAGAGTCTTCGTTTGCATGGATGCCCGCCAGAGTTTCTGAAAGGCCTCCCCTGGCCGCAACAGCAGGCTGGTCGTTACGGCCCTTTCGCGTGCGTCAGCCTGCTCCTTTGCTTCCCTCACGATAGCGGCGACCTTTTCGAGCCGCTCCTCACCCCCGCATCGCGGGCAAATCGCTTGTTTTCGATCCCAAGTCTTGACTTCTCTTTGAAATCCACATCTCATGCAAACAGTGCGTTGCGTGGCCCGCCTCCCCCCGATGGGATGGAGATGTGTATGTGTCTCCTTAAGGATGGTCCTGCCTGACTTGGTCCGTTACGCGCAGAACGTATCTCATCCGAGCCCTTTACGCTGACGGCAACTCGATTGTGCGATCGGGGAGTCAACCCGCGATATCAGTTGAAAATGGTGGCGGACGGTGCAAACCCAGCCGATTTGCCGTCCGCTCGCATGCCCCCGACGGGATTTGTTATCTCCATAAGGGCGGTACAAAATAAGCGGGTTAGGGTCTTCGCCTCCACCCGCCCTCTGTCCCCTCATGAGGGCCGGTTGAGCCGGTCCTCCCCTTACATCTTCTTCGCGGATCCGTCGAGTGCGGCTGGACCGGACCGAAGAGTCCCGGCGCCCAAGGAAGCGTCTCTATCCGATCCCATTCAGGGATTCGCCTTCGATCTGATGACGGTCGACCTACCGATTGTCAACAGGACGAGTTCCGCTGGGGGCATGGACCGTTGACGTTCGAGCGGGTTCGCGCAGCGATGGGGCTCGCATGAGAGAACGTGCGGGCATTTCCAAAGCCATGAGAGTAAGATTATTATCGGCGGAAACTGCTGTTGGGGAGATTCGCTTTGGAACACAGAGAAGACATCGCCGCTCACATCCGGTCAGTCGAGGAAGATATGGAGTACTGGAGGACGAAGCGGCTGGAGCCGCGCGTGATCCGCCTCATACGGAAAGGGACGATTGCATTCTCTGACCTCATCAAAGCTTCAACC
>VBLS01000244.1 GCA_005878635.1 Methanobacteriota archaeon
TCGTCGATGAGTTCCGCGTGGGACAGGATCATTCGGCGGCAGCAGTATCGCTTCAGTCCGAGGGCGTCGAGGACCTGGGCCGGGTTCTCTCCCTGGCGGGTCTTCTCGACGAAGGCCGGGAAGGCGCTCCCGACGACTTTGCCACACGTGAAACAGCGGACGGGGATGATCATGCGTTCACCGGTACGATTTCTGGCGCTTCTTGCGAGCCCCGCGCCCGAGGGGCTTCTTCGGCAGCTTCCGGCGGGTGTCCGGGACGATCAACGTCCGGTCGTATTCTCGGAACAGTGTCTCGAGCTCTTTGTCGTTCAGGTACTGGACGAGCCCGCGGGCGATCGCGGTCCGGACGGCGTCCGCCTGGCCCATCACCCCGCCCCCTTGGACGTTGACGTCGATGTCGATCGCGTCGACCTTCCGTCCCGCGAGTTTCAGCGGCTCGAGGATCTTGAGGCGTCCGAGCTCGAACTGGTACATCTCGACCGGGACGCTGTTGATCCGCACGATCCCCCGGCCCTTCGTGAGGGTCGCCCTCGCCACGGCCGTCTTCCGCTTCCCGCTGGCGACGATGGCCTTCACGCGGATCCTCCGAACTTGGAGCCGAGGAGGGTCGCGATCTCCCCGAGGCTCAGGTAGGGTCCCTGGGGCGGCCGCTTCGCGACCTCGATCGTCTCGAGAGGCTTCTCCTTGAATTCGTCGGGGACGGACAGGTAGACGCGGAGGCGCTTCAGGGCCGTCCGACCTCGAGGCTGCTGGTAGGGCATCATCCGCGAGATCGTGCGACGGAGGATCATGTCCGGCCGTCGCGGGTAGTTCGGCCCGAAGCCGCGCATCCGGCTCGCGGTGCTCCCGCGTTGGTGCCTCGTCCGATACTCCTCGAACACGACGCGCCGCCGACCCGTGACGATGGCCTTCTCCGCATTGACGACGACGATCTCCTCGCCGTTCAGGAGGCGCTTCGCGAGGACGGAGGCCAGGCGGCCCACCACATGCCCCGTCGCATCGATTACCGGCATGCTCATCCCATGATCCGGAGGCCGGATCCCTTCGGATTTAGGACCGCGAGTTCGAGGAGGGAGACGGCCTTCCCGCCGGCGGCCTCGATCTTCTTCCGGGCAGCCCCGGATGCTCGGAAAGCAGCGACGGTGATCGAAGTCGAGATTTCGCCTGTGGCCAGGAGGACGCCCGGGACGACGATCTGCTCGCCCTTGGCCGCGTAGCGGCTCAGGCGGGAAAGGTTCACCTCGGACCAGTTCTTCCGGGAGCGCTCCAAGCGGTCGGCGACGTCCCGCCAGACCTTGGCGCCCGCCTCCCGCGACACGTCGCGGAGCTCGGCGACGACGCGCTGGAGGTGAGGGTTCGTCTTGGAGGTCTTGGCCATGAAAAGGGCCTCGGTGACGGTGGCCAAAGACCTGACTAACTTAAACATTTGGGTGCGCGCCTCCCGCTGCGAGGCTTTCGGCGGAGGATTCCCGAAAACGCGAAGAGCCACCGCGTCTTGGTGGGAACGTGGAGGGCTCGGCCGGGCCGTCGTCGTCCCAAGCCGCCTGGTCGGAGCCGCCGGCCCGCAAAAGTACTAATATCAGGCCTTACAGAATAATAGTCGAATGGCGGCCGTCCTCCGTTCGGTGAGCGCGTGATTCGTTTTGGGCCTTCGGGCATCCCTCTGTCTTGCAAGGGGCGGACGCTGCGGGACGGGATCGAGGACATCCATAATCTCGGCTTGACCGCGATGGAAGTCCAACTCGTCCGCGTGAACCTGAACGAGCGATACGCCGGCGAAGACGACATCGGGCGGACCCCGCGGGAGATCCCCGCGGAGCTGATCGTCCAGATCGGCCGCAAGGAGGATCGCAAGGAGGTCATGACGTCCGCCCTCGACGAGAAGATCGAGAAGGGGGACGTCCTCTACAGCCTCGCCTCCGGGATCGCGGGGGACTACCACGAACTCGAGGACCTCGGCACGCTCGCCCGGGAGCTGGACATCGAGCTGACGCTCCACACGCCGTACTACATGGACCTCGCCGACGCGGACGGCCTCGCGCAGAAGAGCGTGGCGAGCGTCATCTGGGGTGGCATGCTCGCGGAGGCGATGGGAGCGCCGATGGTGATCACCCACCTCGGCATGTTCGGCGAGTTGGACCCGAAGGAGGCCCTCAACCGGATCGCGAAGAACCTCCGGACGGTCCGGGACGCCTACAAGAAGGCGAAGATCCGCTCCCGGCTCGGGATCGAGGCGAGCGGCCGCACCGAGGTCGTCGGGAGCCTCGACGAGATCCTAAGCCTGGTCAAGAACGCGAAAGGCGTCCTCCCCGTCCTCAATTTCGCCCACGTGCATGCCCGCGGGTTCGGCCTGTTCAAGCGTCCGGAGGACTTCGACGACGTCCTCTCGAAGGTCGAGAAGGTC
>VBLS01000245.1 GCA_005878635.1 Methanobacteriota archaeon
CTGTCAACGGCGCGGAGAATTGGGACGAGTTCGGCGACTTCGCTAACGACCTTGATTCGATTCAATCGATCGACGCCCAAGATATCCGGAGCGGACGTAATAAGTTTTATTTCCTCGGTCGAAAGAATTTCCGGGTCTCACGACGGCAGAGGAACGACCGTCGCTTCCGCTAGATACATCGGCCGTGCCCTCCATGTCAACTCGGATCGGCCTGTGAGGAAATCCTTAAGGAACACGGGGGCGTTCGTCGCTCGTTCCCGATGAAAGTCAACGAGGTGCGCCCCGAAAGCAAGGTCGACGTGATCGAGCTCACGATCCGGGAGAAGGGCGCGGCGCGGGACTTCTCGAGCCGGTCCGGGTCGACGGGCAAGGTCTGCGACGCGAAAGCCGTCGATGACGACGGCTCCGAGGTCTCCGTGAGCCTGTGGAACGAAGAGATCGATCGCGTCCAGGCGAACGACCGGATTCGGATCACGAACGGATGGGCTCGCGAGTGGCGTGGGAACATTCAGGTGAGCGCCGGGCGCTACGGAAAGCTCGAAGTCCTAAAGTGACGCGCCGAACCCGGTGCCGAATCCCGCGACGAGGAAGTACAGGACGGTCATCGGGACGACCTGCAGGAGGAGGTCGTCGTCGATCTGCCGAAACTTCGGTCCCTCCATCAGCATCGCCGTGGCGGTGGCGGCCAGGGCGAAGAGCAACGCATTCGGAAGGGCAAACGATTTCATGATCAAGGTCGTGCCGAGGAAGAGCCCCAGGTACGCCACGGTGGGGACGACCCGGGACCAGCCGCTCTTCCGACAGAGGGCCGCGAACGGATCGATCCAGGCCATGCCCAGGAACACGGGTACGACGATCCGGGGGTCCCGAATCACGAACAGGCCGAACGCGAGGCCCAACAGTCCCTGGGCGTAGGCGGAGACCCGCTGCCCCTCGTACGGACGGAGCCCTAACAGACGGATCCCGAGCGCGATGCGCGCGATCTCGATGCACAGGGCCGTGCCGACAAAGAGGACGGACACCCCCATCCGGGTGATGCCGTCGACCAACGTCTCCGGGATCAGATAGTAAACGAGGAACGCGGGAGAGAGGACATGGAAAACGCGACGGAAGGCGGCGTTGCGCTCCATGATTGAATCCCGCCGCGGACACACGCCGAATTCCGTGCCCGCGATTCTGCGCGAATGCCCTTGGGCGACATATACGTTCTCGCGGCGCGGTGGTGGGGACCCGAATCTATTTGCTCCACGAATCGCTGAGCGCCTCCGTGGGCCTGGTCCTGTTCGTCTGCGTCGAGAACACCTTCCGGAGCGTGTTGTCCGAAGCGTTGTTCAACGCGGCCCCGCCGCCGGGATGGCGGGCCGAGAGCGCGGGCGTGCAGGCCGCGGCGGCCATCAATCCGGTCGTCGTCGATCTCCTGGCGGAGATCGGGATTCGGATCGGTCCCAAGACGCCGCGCACCGTGACACCGGAACTGATCGCCGCGGCCTCACGAGTCGTCACGTTCGGTTGCCTCGATCGATGCCCGATTGGTGCGAAGGACAAGGCCGAAGATTGGCCGATCCCCGGGGCCACGGGCAGGTCGAAGGAGGAACTGCGTGCGATCCGAGACGAGTTGAGGCGCAGAATCGCGGACCTCCAAATCCGCCTCGGCGCTCCGGCGTCGCCGAAGGTTCGAAGCCAGCGGAAAGGTTGAAGGCGACCGCCTCCGTGCGGGGCGCGTGCGACCGATCCTCCTCACGCATTGCGGGGCCGGATCGAATGCCTCGACGCAAGATGCGGCGGATCGGTCGGGGGCAAGAGGGCTCTCCATGCTGGAATCCGGCAGCTCGGCCCTCGATGCCGTCGTCGAGGCGATCGTCGTCCTGGAGGATGATCCGCGGTTGAACGCCGGGACCGGATCGCGCATGCGGCTCGACGGTCGGACGCAGATGGACGCCGCTCTGATGGACTCCCGCTTGGAGACGGGCGGGGTCGCGGTGATTGAGGCCGTGAAGAATCCCATCCGCGTGGCGCGGGACGTCATGGGGACGCCGCACGTGCTCTTGGCCGGGAAAGACGCCACCGCCTTCGCCCGGACCAAAGGGCATCCGTCGTACGACCCGTCCACTCCGGCGACCTTGCGGCGGCTCGAAGAGAGCCGGCTGCGAATTCGCGAGGGTCGGTTGCCGGCGGATGCGCGGCGATGGCGGCGGTTCGAGTGGCACGACACCGTCGGCGCGGTGGCGCGGGACCGCCGCGGCCGATTTGCCGCGGGCTCCTCGACCGGTGGCACGGCCTTCATGATGCCCGGTCGGATCGGAGATTCTCCCCTCGTCGGATCGGGCCTGTACGCCGGTCCCGCCGGGGCCGTGACGGCCACCGGGATCGGAGAAGAAATCATCCGGCGCGTCCTCTCGAAATTCGTCTACGACAAGATTGCGGATGGGCTCACGCCGCAAGCGGCGGCGAACCGAGGTCTCGCGCTGTTCCC
>VBLS01000246.1 GCA_005878635.1 Methanobacteriota archaeon
CCTCTGGCTGGATCCGGTTCGGGTGGAGACTTCCGTGGCCACGATCGCTGCAGGCTTCAGTCGGGTGGACCCGTCCGGCACTGCCGTCTTCCAGGCGAACGCGGCGAAACTGCGCCAGGACTTGGCCCGGATCGACGGCCTCTTCGCGGCCGGCCTCCAGACCTGCGCTCGGCGGGTCTTCATCACGCAACATGAAGCGTTCGCCTACCTCGCGGCGCGGTACAACCTGACCCAGGTTGCGATCCAGGGACTCTCTCCGGACCAGGAGCCGACGCCGGCGAAGGTCCAGGAGATCCTCAACGTCATCAACGCGACCGGATCGAAGGTCGTGTTCTTCGAGGAACTCGTCAACCCCGCGGTCGCTCAGACCTTGGCGAATGAGGCGAAAGTGCAGACGATGGTCCTCAGCCCGATCGAGGGCTTGACCGCGGAGGAGCGGGCGAACGGGGATACGTACCTCTCTCTCATGGAGATGAACTTGCAGAACCTGCGCATCGCGTTGGAGTGCGCATGAGCGCGATCTCGGAAATCCCAACCGCGGATCGACTGGTGGGGCAGGTCATCGTCCGGGCTTCCCACGTGGAGCTCTACCGCGACGGACAAGAGGTCCTGCGGGATGTCAACCTCGAGGTTGCCAAGGGGGAGATCCTCGGCATCGTCGGCCCGAATGGCGGCGGCAAGACCTCCCTCCTGCGCCTGATCCTCGGGCTCGACCGACCGTCCTCCGGGGAGATCGAGCTGTTCGGCGAACCCGTGTCGCGGTTCCGCGAGTGGCATCGGGTGGGCTACATTCCCCAACATGCCGTCGCCTTCGACCCGAACTTCCCGGCGACCGTCCGCGAGACGGTGCTCCTCGGCCGCGTCGCCCCGCGCGGCGTGTTCCACTGGTTCCGACAGGAAGATTTCGCGGTCGCGCGTTCCGCAATCGAGCTGTGCGGGCTCTCCGGTCTGGAGGGGCGGCGGGTCGGCGCGCTTTCCGGCGGAGAGAAGCAACGGGTCTTCATCGCGAAGGCGATCGCGTCGCGACCGGACCTCCTGGTCATGGACGAGCCGACCGCGGGCGTGGACCCGGAGAGCGAACGTCGATTCTACGACCTCCTGGGGCGGCTCAAGGACGAGCTCGGTTTGACCGTGATCTTCGTTTCCCACGACCTCGGCGTCGTGAGCGCCCGGGTCGACCGGGTCGCGTGCCTCAACCGCACCCTCGTGTACGAGGGGCCTCCCCGCGCGTTGCACGACGAGGCCTTGCTCCGCACGCTGTACGGCGGCGGCACCGTGACGATCGCGCACTCGGAGGAGGAGCCGCACACCCACGGGCACTAAGGGGTCCCCATGGCGAACGATCTGTTGAGCATCTTCCAGTTCGGGTTCATGCAGCGCGCGCTGATCGCGGGCCTCGTGATCGCGACCGTCTGTGGCGTCCTCGGCGTGTTCGTGGTCCTGCGCCGCACCGCTCCGCTGGGAGACGCCTTGGCCCATGTCAGTTTCGGCGGCGTCGCGATTGGCATCGCCGCGGGGCTCTTCCCGATCGAGATGGCGATCCTCATCGCGGTGCTCGGCGGGATCGGGATCCGGGTCTTGCAGGAGCGCCACCTGTACGGCGAGTTGTCCTTGACCGTCATCCAGGCCGCGGGACTCGGCGGAGGCGTCGTCGTGATCAGCATGGTCGGAGGGCTCAACGTGGAGATCCTCTCCTTCCTCTTCGGTCAGATCCTCACCGTGACGTGGTCCGATGTCGCCCTGATCGTCGTCCTGCTCGCCGCGACGATCCTCGTGCTGGCGGTCCTCTACAAGGAGTTCTTCCTCCTCACCTTCGATCCGGAGGGCGCCCGCGTGAGCGGCCTTCCCGTCCGCGCCCTCGACACGGGCTTCACGGTCCTGACCGCGATCACGATCGTCTTGGCCATGCAAGTCGTCGGGGTCCTCCTGGTGTCGGCCTTGTTGGCGGTCCCCGCGGCGGCTGCCTTGCAACTTCGCGTCGGACTCAAGGGGACTATGTTGGCATCGGTCTTCATCGGCATGCTGTCGGTCGCAGCGGGCCTGGTCCTCGCGGTCTTCCTGAACGCCGCGGCCGGAGGGACGATCGTCCTCCTCTGCCTCGCGGCCCTCTTCACGTCGCTCTTGATGGCAGGCCGATCGAACCATACTGAGTTGGGCGCCCATCCGTCGCACGCGGTCGACGATCGTTGACCTCGACCGCTTGTTCGATCGCGTCGGGAGAGCCTCGGAAGGAACGGATTAAGTAGAGGCCGCGGCATCGGCGCGCGGCTCCATGCC
>VBLS01000127.1 GCA_005878635.1 Methanobacteriota archaeon
AATCGACCGCCGTGATGCAGGAGAGATGCTCGAAGCCGATGGTCTTCTGCAGGTACGTGCAGACCGGGATCAGGTCGTCGCGGTCGATTGTCACCGCCAGGTGCCCCGGCCGCAGGACCTTGCCGTCGAGCAATTTCGCACCGAACGCCGCTTTGAGGCCGCCGAGGACCTCCTTCTCGATCAAGGGGACGGGACGGCCCGAGACCACGACGGGCGCCGCGCGGACGACCGTGCTCATATTTGGATGACCTCCTCCTTCTTGAGCGCGTACTGCGTGGCGACGAACATGATCCCGAGGAAGAGGAAGATCGAGAACTTGCCCACCGGCGACGCGGAGCTCAGGAGCCCGCCCCATGCGAACGCCCAGAGGAGGAGGAACACCGCCGCGACATCGAAGACGACGAAAATCAGCGCGAACATGTAATACTGAAAGTGGAACTGAATCTGCGCCTCGCCTTCCGGGACCTCGCCGCATTCGTACGTGAGGTCCTTCAGCGGCGTCGGATGGTCGGGCCGGAAAAGCCTCGTCGCGAAGAAGGTCCCCAGTGGGAACAACAACGCGATCAAGGCAAAAATCACGATGGGCACGTACGCTTCGAGCGCCATCTACATCGCGTGGAAAAAAGGTCAGGCTATTAAACCCTTTGCGGCGTTCGCGAGCCGTCAATTCTCTCCCGAAAAACGTCCTCGCATTCGGCCCCGGAAGGTGGCGTTCCCACCGACCCGATTACAACCGTTCCCGCGAGGACGCGCAACCGTTTATATCGCCGGATTTCATTCGTTCGATCCGATGGCCACCGAGCGAAGTTTGCCCCCGGGACAACGTGAAGTTCGGAAATGGCCTCGGCTCGACCTCGGCATCGTGCCGCGGTTCGACCCGAAGGAGTGGGACCTCCGCCTCGACGGGAGCGTCGACAAGCCCCTTCGATTCGCTTATTCCGAGTTCCTGTCGCTGCCTGCGACCAAGGTCCTATCCCCATTCCACTGCGTGACGGGATGGACGACCTTCGACAACGAGTGGATTGGGGTGACGATCAAAGAACTCGCCGAGCGCGCCCAGGTCCGATCGGGCGCCGGATTCGCGACGTTCCGATGCGGAGACGGCTACACGACCTCCCATCCGTTGAACGTCCTTTACGATTCCGACGTCCTCCTCGTCCATCAGTGGGACAGCAAGCCGTTGCCGATTGAGCACGGCGGCCCCGTACGGCTATTGGTCCCGAAGCGCTACGCGTACAAGAGCGCAAAATGGGTCCGGGCCGTGACCTTCACGGACCAAGAGGAACTCGGCTACTGGGAGGTTCGCGGATACAGTAACACGGCCGACCCATTGACCGAGGACCGTTATTCGTTCTGACAATTGGGGAAAGTCCATAAGCCCGCGGACCGATGGTCGCGGAGACCTTTTGTGTTTCGGCGAGCAACCGACTCGGACCGGCCCGACGAACACCGCATGTCCTTCTTCGAACACCTCGAGGAGCTCCGCACCCGGCTCAAGATCGTCATCGCAGCGTTCATCGTCGTATTCCTCATCATGCTCAGCTTCGGGATCGAGCCGATAAGGATCGGCCAGGCGCAGATTTACCTCCCTCTCCCGACGTTCAACCAGGGTCAGACGATCCCCGCCCAACTCATCGTGGTCCTGAACCACTCGTTGGTCCAAGGCAGCGCGGTCTTGACGGTCCTGACCCCGTGGGAAGCGGTGATCGCCCAGCTCAAGGTCGCGACGTTCCTCGCGGCGGTGGTCATCTCGCCGATCTCGACCTACGAGTTCTGGCGTTTCGTGGCCCCCGCATTGAAGCCCAGCGAACGGCGGCTCATCTTCCGCATCACAGCCCCCGTCGTCACGCTCTTCATTGCGGGCGTCCTCGTGTCGCTCCTGGTCGTCCTCCCATTCACGTTCCCGTTCCTGTACGCCTTCGCCTACTCTTTCGGAGCGACGCCCCTGCTTCGCCTCGACGAGTTCCTCGATTTCGTCCTGTGGTTCAGCCTCGCGTTCGGCCTCGCCTTCGAACTCCCCGTCGTGATGTACGGCCTGTCCTACTTGGGCATCGTCTCGCCGGAATTTTGGAAGAAGAACTGGCGCTACGCGACGATCGCGATTTTCATCTTCGGCGCGGTGATCACGCCGGACGGAAGCGGGGTGACGATGATGCTCGTCTCGATCCCGATGCTCTTCCTCTACGTCGCGGGATACGTCGCCGTCGTGCAGCGGAGCAGGCACGTCGCGCGGGCCCACATGGTATCGGCGAAAAGCTCTTAACCCCGTCCTTCCGTGGCAGTCTGGGGGTGTCGGGTTGTCCGTAATTTCGCCTGGCGATTTGACGGCTCAACTGCCGGGGGGGTTCGAGTGGATCATCATCCTGATCATCATCGCGGTCCTCCTGCTGTTCGGCCCGCAGAAGCTCCCCGAACTCGCTCGAGGACTCGGTCGGGCCCTCGGTGAATTCCGCCGCGGCAAGATGGAAATCGAGCGGCAGATCTCCGATGAGATCAACGCGATGGACGTGAAGGACATGCGCTCGCGGGTCGAGAAAGCCGCGGGGGCCCTCGCGATCCCGACCTCCGGGAGGAGCGAACTCCAGCTCAAGTTGGACATCGCGCGAGCGGTCGACAAAGCGGGCGACGACCAGGTCATCGCCGCGGCCCAGGCGGTCGGCGTCTACAGCAGCGGCGCGGACATGCAGCGGTTGCGCGAGCAGATCATCAAGGCGCTGAACGTCTGAGGACCGGCCGCGTCCCTCCATACAAGCGCGTTACCTTTATCCCAACCGAGGGTTTATCCGCGCGCGTTCCCCCGGAGAAGGCGGCATGGCGAGCCTCGATTATGCGTATCGCAGACTCGTGAACACCCTCGGGCCGGAGCGCGTTGCGCGCTCGGAATTCGAGCGCATGGTGTACAGCCACGACTTCGCGTCCCTCCCGAAGATCGCGCTCTTGCAATGGCGCCTGTATCCCGACTTCGTGGCCCTCCCGCAGACGACCGAGGAGGTGTCCGGCGTCGTCAAGCTGAGCGACGAAAGCTTGCTGCAGATTACGCCGCGCGGCGGCGGCACCGGATGGTGCGGAGGTTCGGTCCCGAACCGCGGCGGCGTCCTCATCGACATGCGGAAGATGAACCACATCCTCGGCATCGACCCCGATGGGCGGACCGTCGCGGTCGAAGCCGGAGTTTCGTGGAAGGAGGTCGAGGACTTCGTGGAGGCGAAAGGCTTCGCCCTGCCGCACGTCCCGCTCAATGCGATCGGCAGCACGGTCGGGGGCGCGATCAACTCGGGTAGCACGGGGTTCGGCGGCCTCCGCGGGGGCAGCCTGCGGGACGCGGTCGCAAACCTCGATGTGGTCCTCCCCGATGGAAGCCTCCTGAAAACAGCGTCCGGCGCCGACGCCGGCGGTGCGCTCGCGGATCTCACGCCGTTGTTCTTTGGGGCCGAAGGGACCCTCGGCATCGTGACGAAGGCGGTGCTCCGGCTCATCCCGAAACCGGAGCTCACGAGACCCCTCACGTACTCGTTCCCCGAACTCCCGGCCGCGGGGAGATTTCTGAAGGCCATCGTCGACGCCGGCCTCACCCCCTATCACGCCGCGGCCGTGGACCGCGACCACTTCGTCTTCGAGCGGGCGCTCCGCTCCGACACCCCGGAGCCCGTCGACTTGGCCCTCGTCGCGGTGCAGGGTTCCAAGGACGAGGTCGCGGACCAGGAGAAGGCCCTCGACGCGCTCGCGTCGAAAGAGGGAGGCGCCAAGCTCCCGCCGGCGGTCGGGGACGGCCTATGGCGCGAGCGACACAACAACTACGGCGCGCGACGACTCAGCCGCGGCCTCATGATTTCCTACAACCTGGTCCCGCTCCGTCGGCTCCCGGAGGCCGTCGAGACCGCGGCTCGAATCCGGGACAAGCTGAAACTGAACGGGTCCGTCCAGGCCCATCTCGTCGACAGCACGACCGCGGCCCTCAACCCGTACGTCCTCATGGACGACACCCGGCCGTCGGGTGGGACGGCCCTCGGATTCGTGAAGCGGATGGGGGATGCCGCTTTCAAGATGGACGGCCATCCGATGGGGCTCGGCCTCTTCCTCGTCTTCAACTTGCGGAAGATGCACGGGAACGCGACGTCGGCGTACTCCGCCGTCAAAGGCGTCCTCGATCCTCGCAAGAAAATCAACGGAGGCAAGACGTTCGAGGTCTGGACGAAATATCCGTGGCCCGGCCTCCGCGCGATTCCGCCGCCGGGAATGGCGATCGGCCTCGAGGTCGCCGCGATCCTGCGTCGGGCGAAACCGACCCGCGACCGGTTCGTGCGCGCGTACGAGCATTCGAAGGAGGGGTGACGTGGGCCTCCTGAAGGACTGGGACTATGTCGAGCAGGCCGTCCGCATTCCGGCCCTCGCCGAGGTCATCCGCGAGGCCTTGATCCGCGCCCTCTTCGTGCGGGACGATCGGGTCCTGCCGGCGAGCATTATCGGCGACCTGAACCGGTTGCCGCCGGTCACGGTCAAAGTGAAGGAGGACGGGGAGGTCCGCAAGCTCATCCGGGTCCTGAACGGCGAGGAGAGCACCGTCAGCTTGGGGCTGAACGCCGAAGACTACCATTTCTTCCGGACCCAGCTCGGAGTCGGACGCACCCGCGAGTTCGGACTCACGATGCGGCCCCGCGTGCTGCTGACGTACGATTGGATCGTCCCCGAGCAACGCGGCGTCCAGCTCGACTTCACGGCCTACGCCGGCGTCGAATTCGCGGAGGACGGCCATCGGGCCATTGCGCAGGTCGGTGCTCTCTGGAAGCGCCTCTACGACGATGCCCTCGCCGCGGGTCACCTCGTCCCGTTCGTCCCCACGGTCCCCCTCGACTTTGCCATCGGCGACGCGGTCTGTGGGGACGCCCCCTTCGGATCTTTCCGCGGTGGATTCGCGTCGTATGTAAACGCGCTCCGAACAATCTCGCCGTACGGGCATCGAGCGCGGATCGGATTCGAGGAGGTCGCGAACAACGGGACCGCATACGACCTCCTCCATGCGTCAATCCCTCTGGCGAGCGAATTCTTTGTCCCCGTCGCGGTCGCCTTGCGCCTCGAAGCGAAGCCCGGCGCACGCAAGACGCTGACCTATGCGTTCGACGATCCCGCGAAGGTATCGATCGCCCTCGACAAAGTCTCGCGGGTCGGACCCGGCATCCAGTGGGTCCACCTCACGGATGCCGTCGCGGCGAAGACCTTGCGGCCGGGACCGGCCGAGGCATTCGCGGTCCAAGTCTCCCTCGGCACGACCGCAACAGGGATCGCCGCGAAGGAGAAAGTGGTTGACGCGGCATTGGCGGGCTTCAAGGCGAAGACCGCGGATGCGCCGAATCCATTCGATGCTCCCGCCGAGGCGTACCGGAAGACGGCGGAAGCCGTCGCCCGGGCGCTCTTCGTCGGCGAGGTTCGCATTCCCGCGAAGAGTTTCGGGGATTTCGCCGGGAAGGTGAGGGCCTTCGGCGACCAAAGCGCCGCGAAGGCAGGGATCTACGGCTCCCTTGGTTCGACGGGAATCGTCTCGGCCTTCCCTTCGTTCTCGGCCCCGAAGGACCGCATCAAGGTGTACGACCTTTCGAAGGGCGTCCGGGCCATCGTCGCCCGCATCCCCGGAGCGGCCTTCACCGGACGGCTCACCCACCTCTGGGAGGAAGAGCCGAACTTCCTTCGGCGGATGGCCTTGTGGCGCGAGATGAAACTCCAGATCGACGCGGCGCACGTCGTGCAGCCGCTCGTGGCCCCGTAGCGGTTCACATCTGGGGCGCCCCGCAGGTCGTGCAGATCGCCGCGTCCTTCTGCAGGGGCGCCTGGCAGGCGATGCACATCCCCGTCCGGATTCGGATCGGGAGCATCGCCACGAGGACCCCGAGCGGGACGAACAGGACGGAGTACCAGTACTGGCCCGTCACCAGTCCTTCGAACCCGATCGCAAGGAGGAACACGCCCGCGATCTTCATGATCACGATGCCCCGTTGAACCCGCGGCAGGTTGCGAATCGTCTGGATCTCCTGCTTCGCGGTGAGCCGAGGGGCTTTCCGGGCCTTCACGAGCGGTGGGCTCTCCGATGCGGCCATCTCACGGCTCCTCCGGTTCCTCGGGCGCAGGCGCGGGAGAGGGAGCAGGAGCGGAACCCGGAGCGGGCGACGCGGCCGGTTTGGCGGCGGCCGCCACGGGCCGTGCCGGCGGCGGAGGCGCGGTCGTCGAGAGCACGCGACCGTCCTTGACCTCGAAACCGTATTTGGTCACCATCGTGATCGCATCGACCGGGCAGACGATCGCGCACTTCTCGCATCCGACGCAGTTGTCGTCGATGATGACCGCCTTGCGCGACGTGTACGTGTACTCGGGCAGCGCGAACTTGCGGTCGACCATGCCGATCGCTTCGAAGGCGCAGTTGTCGAAGCAATGGGTGCAGCCCATGCAGATCCCTTCGTCGACGATCGCCAAGGTGCCGCGGCCGCGGATGTACTCCTGCGTCCGGACTTTGAATCCCTGCTTGTACCGGTCCTTCGCGAGCTGCAGGTTCATCTGGCGGACGCGGCCGTAGTACGCGATCAGCGGATCCGCGGGAGGCCCGGGAGCGACCGTCGGCGGCGCTGCCTTCGCTGCGGTCGCCATCACGAGCCTCCCTTGCGCCCGGGGAGCGGAGGCTCCTTCCGCCTCTGGTCGATGTTGCTGCCGGTCGGCCAATCGCCCGGCAGCCGCTCCGCCAGGAACTGCGTGATGTCCATGACCTTGTACCGGTACCGCTCCTCGCCGGGCTTCCATTTGTTCTCGTGGTGCAGACATCCGAAGTGCGTTAGGCATTTCGGACACGCCGTGAGGAGGTAATCCGCCTCGACGTCGACCGCCTCGTCCATCCTCTTCCGGGTGAGCCCCTTCGTCTTGTCGTTGCAGTACATCATCTGGGCGACGCCGCAACATTGCGCGTCCCCGCGGAAGGTCTTCAACTCGACGAGGTCCGCGTTGTCGACGCGTTTGATCAGCTCCCGGGGCTCCTCGAAGACCGGGTCGATCGGCATCTGCCGCCCGGACCGGCACGGATCCTGGAACGCCACGCGAATCCGCTTCGCGGTCTCCGGCTGCGGCGGGATCCGCAGGCCCCGCTCGAATAGGAACTGCGTGATGTGGACGACCCGGACGCCTTCCAACTTGTAGTCCAGGCGAAAGGTGCGGTAGCCTTCCGCGCAGGACGTGATCAGCGTCTTGACGCCGAGCATCTTGACGATCTTCGTGTTGTAGTCGCGCATCCGCTCGAAGACGTCGACTTTGCCTTGCCACAGCTGGTCGTGGCCGCAGCACTTCATGAAAGACCGGTCCAAGATCATCGGCTGGATCCCGACGGCTCGGAGGAGCTTGATCGACGAATCGAAGATGATCCCGTGGTTCGTGTCCCCGTAGTTCATGTGGGAGAATTGCATCTCGACGTCGTAGTAGTCGACGCAGCCCGGGTAGTACGCGAACTCGGACTTGTGCTCGACCCGGATCTCCGGGATCGAGAGGTCGTCCGCCTCGCTGTCGAGCACGCGGAACATGACCGGATGCGGGATCGTGCGGCCGGGCCCGTATTCCGTGTCCATCATTCCCGCCGGCCCCCGTCCGCCGCCATCGCGGCGTTGACCTTCCGCCGCTCCTCGAGGATGTAGTCGCTGTACTGGATGTCCAAGGGACACACGGCGCTGCAGGCATCACAGGCGAGGCACGTCCAAAGCGGGACGCCGTCGTGTTGCTTCTTGAACGTGTTGTAGACGAGGTTCAGGCCGCCCAGCGCGTCGTCCTCGACCTTCGTGACGGGGCACACCGTGTGGCACTTGCCGCACTGATAGCACTCATTGAGCAGGTACTCGTACGTGCTGTAGGGCCGCCGCGTCCCGAGCCAGGCGGTCCCGATCGCGAAGATCGGCATGAAGACCAAGGTGTTCATGTTCGGCCACAGGACCGACAGGACCCAGCCGAGGGCGGTCGGCCGGTCCAGGTACGCGACCGCGCCGTAGAAGCCCATGAAGGCGAGGAGGCCCAGCGCCCCGGCCCACGTGGACACCTTGCGGGCCGTCGACTCGGGAGCCCGGAAGAGGAAGAACGCGGTGAGGACGGTCGGCACGACGACGATCGCGAGGGCGATCAGGATCTCGGGGAAGAACGCCTGGGCGGCACCGAGGGCCGCCGGGTTCGCGGCGATCGCCCCGGCCTGCGCGACGACGATCGCGGTCAGGATCAGGACGTACGGGACGAGGTACCGACGCATTGGCGCGAAGGCGAGGCGCCGGAGGGCCAGGTACGACGTCAAGCCGACGAGGACCGGCGGGATCACGAAGAACCACTTCATCGTGCCGTCGGGGATCAGGGCAGTCCCATTCGGCGCGGTCCACCGCTGCGCGACGACCTCGCGGATCGAGTACAGGGAGGACGTGAAGATCCAGGCGATCAGGAAGGCGATCCCGAAGGCGGACCGGAACGGGGCCTTCGCGGGACGGCTCTCGCGGCCGCGGTCGATGAAGGGCAGGACGAGCAGGAAGATCACCGGGATGCCACTGAGCAGGTCCCCCCAGAACGCCGCGCTGAACTCCGTCTTCAGTGGCGTCCCGGCCCCGATCGTGAACTGCGGGAAGATGTCCGCGACCTTCAGGAGGCCCCAGGAGAACAGCAGGTACCAGTCCGGCACGATCAGCTCGGACAGCTGCGGGCTCCGCGCGGGCCCGAGGAACGGCGTGACGAACGCGGAGAGGAAGAACATCATCGCGACGAGGAGGCAGATCGTGACGAGGTCCCGGGTCGCCTCCTGCGGGAACAGCGGGATGCCGGGCTGATGGTCCAGGCGGTCGGGGCCGTACTGCCGCGGGAAGCCCGGCCTCGGACCTTCCATGACCTTTTCCTTGACGTACTCGATTTGCACCGGATATCACCTCAGTGGGGCTCGGCGACGCCCTGCAGCCAGACGAGCCCCATGTGGAGGACCATGAGCGCCGTCCCCACGAGGGGCAAGATGAAGACGTGGATCCAGTACCACCGCAGGATGTAGCGGCCGGACAGGGTGCTGATGTCGC
>VBLS01000128.1 GCA_005878635.1 Methanobacteriota archaeon
AGGGGATCAGGATGAAGCCGATCTTCCGGCCCCCGATCTCTCGGATCTCCACCTTGGGGGTGCGGAACACCTTGACGTGGGCGTACCCGCGGTAGTCGTCGAGGGACGTGGACCGCGCCGTCCTCCGGGGCTCGTCGTGGTTCCCCGCCAGGATCCACACCTCGATCCCCGCGGCGCCGAGCGGCTCGATCACGTCCTTTCGGACCATTTCCCGGAACACGGGCGCCACGTGCGCGCGGTCGAACAAGTCGCCGAGGATGCAGAACAAGGACGCGCGGTGCTCGATGGCCCACGCCGCCGTCTTGGCGAAGTTCCGGTGCAGGTCGAGGGCCCGCTCGGAGATGCCCGTCTCCGGATCGATCCGGAAATCGAAGCTCAAGCCTTCGTGGACATCGCCCACGCAGACGATTTCGTGCATCCTGGCCGGGCCAAGGGTGCCATTCTACTTATAATGTCTACGAGACGGTCGGCGAAAGTATCGAACGATCGACGGCCCCCTATGTAGAAACGGAGTGCCGCGTCAATCCGAAGAGACCCACAATCGTTCCAATCAATCCCGCATACCCCGCCGCTGCCTCAACGGCATAAATCGTCCCGAGCCGGAGCGCGATCTCTGTACTCGGGTTTCCGGACAAGAGGGTCGAGAAGGTCTGGAAGTACAGGACCCGGAATAGGGCGGTAACGAGGCCGGTCACGAGGAGGACGCTGGCCGCCCCGAGCGTCCATGGCCCGGTCGCCGGGCGGACCTCTGCGACGCTGAAGAACAGGAGAAACAGGCCGAATCCGAGGAGGGCGATGCCGGAGGCCTGGATCACCGTTTGGATTCCCATCAGGGCAACGAACTCGTTGATTGTCCGGACCGAGCCGGACGCGGGGAGGAAGGAGATGACAAACCCCATCGCTTGGAGTCCGACTCCGATCAGGGCGAGGAGGATGCCCAGGAAAATTCGGGATTGAGCGGGCCCTCCCATCCCCTGAGGCATGACGAGCGTGGGCGGTGCAACCGGTCCGGGTAAATTCGGATTCGCAGAATCCCCTCCGGAGTCACCTTTGCATCATCGGATGAAGATGTCGAGATACAGCTTCTTTCCCAATAGGTAGCCTCCCGCGAAAACGAGGAGGGCCAGCGGCACGACCACGTGGAAGTCCGCCCAGAAATTCGTGAGGCCAAAGGCAATTCCGACGATCCTCGCCCCCACGTGATGGGGTGACAAGACACTCAGCGCCTTCGCGACCGCCACGATCGCCTCGTAGGCCGGTTGCGTGAGGCCGCCCGCCGAGGGCCGGAGGAGATAGGCGACCTGCGTCCCGATTGCCGTCAGGCCGGTCTCCGTGAACAGGACGGACAGGAGGAGGAAGATCGCGCCGAGGGCCGTGGGGGAGACGACCATTCGGCCGGCCACGTGCGCGATCGCTTGGGCGAGGAACACGCCGACGGCCAAGGCGAGGAAGCTCATCGCAAGGGCCGTCACATGGATGACCAGAAAGTCCGCGATCGGCCACTCCCCGACCAGGAAGAAGGCCCCGAAGATGCCGAAGAACAACATCGTCGACAGGGCCGCCGCAACGATGAGGCTCGAGAGGAGCTTCGCGATCGCGATGTCGTTCATGTCGACCGGATAGAGGATAATCGACCGGATCGTGCCGCGGTGGACCTCGCCGTAATGGACGCGGGCGAAGGTGAGGCCGAGGATCAGGGACGTGAGGCCGGCCGAGATCGCATAGTACAGCCGCAGGGAGGAGTCGTACCATTTCCAGGAGAATTGGGAATAATAGCGCGCGGAGTTCAGGGCCGGCCCAAGGAAGAAGAGGAAACCCAGGGTGGCGATGAGGAACGTCGTCAGCCACATCCACAGGGGGAGCCGGCGGTCCTTGTCGACGATGGCGACGATGTGGCGGAGGCGTTCTTCCCAGGAGATCATCGCGTCAGCCCCTGCGGCGGCTGCGGGGTCGGCAACGTGAGCCGCGAGTAGACGTCTTCCATCGTCCCGAGGCTCCGCATCTCCAGCAAGTCGACGTTCGCCTCGACGAGGGTCCGTGCGATCCGCGGCGCGTCGTCCCGCGACACGAGGCCGATGCGCACGAGCCCGCGGCCGGCCCGCTCGAGGCTCTGATGGGGGATGGCCCGGAGGGCCGCGAGGCCGCGGTCCACATCACCCACCTCCAGTTCATAGGCCGGCGCGAGGAGCGTCGACTTGAGCTCCCGGGCGGTCCCGAGGGCGATGATCCGCCCGAGGTGCAGGAAGGCGTAGCGGTCGACGATTGCCTCGCTCTCGAGGAGATTGTGGGACGTGAACAGGATCGAGCCGCCGCGGGACACCCAGTCGCGGAGGATCGAGCGAAGCCCGATCCGCATGCTCACGTCGACGTTCGAGAACGGCTCGTCGAGGAACAGCATGCGGGCGTTGCCGAGCATCACCCGCGCGAGTTCCGTGCGCTGCCGCTCGCCCATCGAAAGCTTGCCGATCCGGCTCTCCCGGTGGTGCGTGATGCCGAGGAGCGTCAGGGCCCATTCCACCTTCATCGGGATGTCGTAGGCCGGGACGCCGGCCATCTCCGCGAAGAACGAGAGGTACCTTCGGACGGTCACCTCCTCGTACGGGAACGGAATGTCGATGAGGATCCCCAGCTCCCGCCGCACCTCGTTGGGGGCGGCCCGGACATCGATGCCGCAGACCGTGGCCGAGCCGGCGTCGGGTTGGGTGAGCCCCGAGAGGACCCGCAAGCAAGTCGTCTTGCCCGCGCCGTTCGGCCCGAACAAGCCGAACACCTCGCCCTCCTTGATTTCCAGCGAGACTTGGTCGAGGGCGCGGACTCGCGGATACTGTTTGACGAGCCCCGAGGCCTGTACAAGCATCCGCTTCGGTCAACGGACGAAGCCGGAATAATCCTTGGGTTTCGTTCGTATTCTTCCAACGTGGAACGTCCTCGCCCCTGCGCCGCAGGGCGGTCAATCCCCCGGACTATGGGAGTCGTCGGCCCCGTCGGGGGAAGGGCGCGTCGGGCCGGACCGGCCGGCCTTCCTCGAACCGGGACGCTTGCAACGCCTCCAGCGCCTCCGGCCGACGTCCCGTCGCGACGAATTCGGCCAGGAGCCGGCCCACTTCGGGCGAGAGCTTGAATCCGTGGCCGCTGAAGCCGACCGCGACGAAGAGGCCGTCGGGGCCGAACCGGTCGAGGATCGGGTAGGAATCCGGCGTGACGTCGTACGCTCCCGACCATCCCCCGCGCGGCTGCGCTTCGGCCATCCGCGGGAACCGCTTCGCGAGGCGCCCCCGTAGATGCCGGACGGTCGCCGAGGGAAGGGTCTCCACCAGCTCGTGGTTCCGCGCCGTTTTCCGCGGGTCTGTGTCCAGGTAGCCGCAGAGGGTGTCCTTGTCCCCCTCCGGCCGCGAGTACGTGTTCCCGTAGAAATCGAAATGGATCTTCGGGGGCGGACCGAAGTCGACGGGGCGTCTCAGGATCGCGACGTCCCCTCGGACGAATCGCAGAGGCAACCTCGGTCCGGCCTTCGCGACCAATTGAGGGGTCCAATTGCCGGCGGCGACCACGACCCGTTCGCACGCGAGCGATTTTCCTCCGCGCAGCTTGATGCCGGTCACATGCCCGGTTCGCGTGGCGAGGGCCGCCATCGCTTGTCCGGCGAAGACCTTCGCCCCGTCCACCGCCGCCGCGGCCGCGAAGCCATGTGCCGTTGCAATCGGGTCCGCATACCCCGCGGCCGGATCGTACACCACCGCCGCATAGTCGGACACCTCGAGTTGCGGTTCCACGGTCTTCGCATCGGACGGCGAAAGCCGCTCGACCCGGACTCCCTCCGAGCGGAGCAAGTTGAACAAGGAGTCGAAGGCCGGCACGTCCCGTGCGCGGGTGCCGGACAGGAACCCGGTCGGACGAAAGTCGCAAGGGAACCCCGTTTCCTTCTCGAACCGCTGGAAGGACGCGAGGCTCTCCCGCGCGAGTCGAATGCCGATCCGGGATTCGTAGTGTTGCCGGACGAGGGCGCCGCTGTGCCCTGTCGCCCCCGAGGCGACATGGTCCTTCTCGAGGAGGACGACGTCGACGTCGCGGCGGGCCAGGTGGAAAGCGATGCTCGCCCCCATGCACCCTCCGCCCACCACGACGACCTCGGCTTGCCTCGGGAGGCTCGGAGCGGCCAACGCGTCCCCGATGGCGTCTCGCCTTATCGCCGTTTCCACATTTCTATCCTTGATCATGAATAGATATGGCCGCAAGACAATTCTTTATCTCACCGAACTTCCGATAGGCGGACCGTGCCGGACATGTGGCAGCTCGGCACGGGCGAGGAGCGGGCCCGGGTCGCGATCGTGGGCTGTGGGGGCGCGGGCTGCAATGTCCTCCGCCGCGTCGTCGCGCCGCCGAACGCGCTGCGCATCGCGCTGAACGATGCCGTGCCGCCCTCGATCGCGGACGTCCCGACGCGGATCCTGGTCTCCGGCGCCTCCCTCCAAGGGTACGCGTCGATGGACGAGAAGAGCGTCCCGCAGATGGAGACGGACGAGGAGAAGCAGATCTCCGCGGCGCTCCTCGACCGCGATGTGGTCCTGATCCTCGGCGGCCTCGGAGGCGAGCTCGGCGGCTGGGGGATGGGCCTCGTCGGCCGAGTGGCGCGGATCCTCGGGGACACGACCCTCGCCCTCGCCACAATCCCTTTCGGACTCGAGGGCCCGATCCGTCGGGGGCTCGCGGAGGCGCAGTTCCGGCTCTTGCAGAGACGCGTCGACGGCGTCGTCACGTTCGGCAACGACCCCCTGTTGCAGGTGGCGAAGGACCTCCCGATGTCGAAGGCCTTCGCGGCCCTAAGCGCGATCATGGCCAGGCCGGCCTCCAATCTGCCGGCGGCGCTCGGACGCGCGGATGTCGCGCCGCTCCGGAAGACCTTGGCGCGCGTGAAGGACTGGCGGTACGGGATGGGCGTCGGGCGTGAGAAGCATCGATGTTTCGTCGCGGTCGAGGAAGCGTATGCGTCTCCCTGGTTCACGCCGGTCCCCGAGGAAATCCGCCACGCGATCGTCCTGATGTCCGTGCTCGAGGCGGGGACCGACGAAGGGGAGATCCTCCACGAGGTCCAGCGGCGGTCGCCGCAGGCCGAGGTCGCCTGGGCGTCGCTGCCCCACCCGCCGGGCGACGAGCGCACGATCGTGCAGATTTTCGCGGGCCTCTGAAGGCCCCGACATGCCGCAGAGTTGAATATCTCCATATACCTTGCCACGCGCTACCGCCTCGCTCGGGGGAGACTCATGCCGGTTAGGAAGGCGATCCGGCTCCGACGGATCCTCGTCGGCGGGAAGGCCCTCCTCGTCGCGATGGACAATGGGTTCTCGTCCGGACCAGTCGACGGATTGGAGGCCATGATCCGGGCGTCGTGCCGCGGGCCGTGCCGGTCGTCGAAAACGCGGCGGCGATGGCGATCCTCGACCTCATGCTGATCGGGGGATTCTTTGTGAGCGAAGCGGAGATCGCGCGGTTGCGCGAAGAGATTGCGGACGTCGATCGGGAGATCGTGGCCAATGTGGCCAAGCGACTGCACCTCGCGGAGCAGCTCGGGGTGGAGAAGAAGCTCGAGGGCCGCCCCATCGTCGCGGTAGACACGGAGGATCGGGTGTTCACGCGGCTCCTGACCGAAGGGGCAACGCGCGGGATTAGCCTCGCCTTCGCGGAGGGCCTCGCGCGCCTCCTGATCGACGAGAGCGTGCGGGTGCAGGATCTCGTCCGTCTCCCGCCTTCAGCGAAGCGCCGGATCCTCGTGGTCGGCGGCGCGGGGTCCATGGGCCGATGGTTGAGCCGTTACTTCCGCTCCCGCGGATACGAGGTCATCGTCCACGACATCGCGGGTGCCGTCGAAGACTATCCGTTCGAACCGGACCTCGGGAAAGGCGTCCGCGCGGCGGACGTGGTCGCCGTCGCGGTCCCGATGACCGTGTGCGCCGAGGTCCTGGAGCGGATCGCCGCGGTCCAGCCGAGCGCCCTCGTCTTCGACGTCGCCAGCCTGAAAGCGCCGATCGAGAAGCAGTTGCGATCGATGGGGGCCGCGGGCCTCCGAATCGCGAGCATCCACCCGGTCTTCGGCCCGAACCTGTGGCCCCTGTCAAGCGGCAACATCACGTTCAGCGATTGCGGGAACTCCGTGGCGGTCTTGGAGGTGAAAGAATTGTTCCGCCCGAGCGGCGCGTCCTTCGTTGACGTCTCCTTGGACCATCACGACGAGCTGATGGCTTTCCTGCTGAGCCTGAGTCATCTCTGCCTTCTGACCTTCGCCCGGTGCGTCGCCCAGAGCCCGTTCGATCTCGCCGGCCTACGTCGGTCCGCCGGGACGACCTTCTCCCGGCTCTCCCTCGCGGCCTCGGGCCTGCTCGCCGATCAGCCCGCGTTGCTCCGGGACATCCAGGCCCTGAACCCCCACACCCCCTTCGTCCACCGCCGGATCCGCGACGTCCTGGATGATTGGAAGCGAGCGACGGAGTCGGACGACGGGACCGAGTTCTATCGTCTCCTCGAAACGGCGCGGACGTACTTCGGAGAAGGAAAGCCCCTTTGAGATGCATCCGAAACGGTTGCAAACGTCAGCGGATGGAGTTTTGCGACGCGTAAGGCATTCTTTCGCACCCCGAATTCGGCACCAATTGTATTCCTGAGACCTAAATATTCGGACTCCGGTCGGGAGGACGAGGCGAGCCCATCGGTCGGATCCAGAGGGATCTATCTCGGGATATCGTTTACGCGATTGAAGGAAACGTGTTCCAGTTATTCGAGACGTTCGGCCGGATCCCGAATTCCATCGTCGACTCAGGCCCCAACATGCTCCGCATCAAGACCGGGCTCCCGCATGAATTCCTCAACGCGGTTTTCCGGGCCCGGATCCCGGAACAGGATCCGGTGTCCGCGATCAATTCCGCCTTGGAGATTTTCCGCTCCGATCGGACGCCTATGATGTGGTGGGTCGGGCCGTCGACGGAGCCGCAGCACCTCGGAAAGTTCCTGGAGAACTGCGGGCTCGCCCACGCCGGCGACCTCAGCGGCATGGCGATAGACCTGGAGAGCCTGCACGTGTCCCCCACGGTCCCGCGAGAGTTGTCGATTGAAGCGGTGGAAGATGACGAGACGTTGGACAGGTGGGTCCGATCCTGGGCCTCCGCGTACGAGATGCCCGAGGCCGTCTTACCGGTCCTCTTGCCCCTTTTCCGGAAAGTCGGTTTCGAGTCAGGGAGCACCTTCCGCTTCTACTTGGGAGAATGGAAAGGGAACGCCGTCGCCACGTCGACCCTGTTTTTCGGCGGGGGCGTTGCGGGCGTCTACATTACCGTCGCGCCCGCATACCGTCACCAAGGCATCGGGATGGCCATGACGTTCGTCCCTCTGAGGACCGCCCGCTCCGCGGGATTCCGAGTGGCCGTCACTCATGTCCCCACGGACCGCCTGGGCCCCAACCGCAAGCTCGGGTTCAAGCCGCACTGCACCCTGAGCACCTATGTCCCGCGGGACCTGGACCGTCGCGGGAAAGACGCCGCCTAGATCGGGCGCCGTCCGGATCGGGGGACCGCGACCGATGAGGTTCGGCCGCGACCTGTACGGATCTCCCCGATCAAATTCGCGACTAGGGGACCGCCGCGACTTTCATTCGGATTTCGCGCGGGTGCAAGTCCCATTCCTCCGCGAGGTGGTCCCGGATCGTCCCGATCGGGTCCATGTCCCCGTCCCAATCCCGCAGGATGGACGCGAACCGCCCCTCGAGGTTGTGGACCATGCGGATCACGCGCCGTTCGAGCCGATTCGATTCCCGGCCGCGGTAGACGACGTAGAGGAGCACGGAGTGGCCACGGCCGAATGCGACGTGGTGCCGGTCTCCCATCTCGAGGCTCCGGACGTCTCCGATGCCCATGTTGTGGAACGAATCGTCCATGAAGTTCTGGATCGCGGTGAACATGGACGCGATGAGATCGGGATCCTTGTCGGTCGGGAAGCGGCGGGAGAGATGCACGAGGGGCGTGCCGCCGACGTCCGTCAGGTAGACGTGCTCCACGATGCGGCGGAGCGGGTGCAGAAAATCGGCCACCTCCCGTCGTCATGTTCACGGGATTAAGTCCCTCGGATGCCATTATCCGCATCGATAGGACCGGGTCGGAACCACTCGACGGTGGGGGTTAGCGACGGATGACTAAGCCGCCGCAGGCCGCTCGTTGCCTTGGGCCATGCCGAGGAGGTACCCGCCGAAGCCGATCCCCCAGGCCAGGACGGGGTAGACGATCATGCGCTCCATCCCGCCGTTCCCGAGGTCGAAGTCGTTCTTCGAGATGTACAGGCCGAGGGCCAGGAGGGAACCGACGCC
>VBLS01000129.1 GCA_005878635.1 Methanobacteriota archaeon
CGCCTTGTTCACCATGAAGAACGCGCCGAGGGAGAAGGTCGCGACCAGGGATCCCTGGAGTCCGACGTAGGACCCCCTGCGGGCGAAGGTGAGCGCGAAGACCATCGTGAGCCCGCTCGTCAGCAGCAGGATCGTGTTGAAGCCGCCGAGGGCGATGTTGTGGACCTCTCCCGGCCGAGGCCACACGAAGTCGGTCAACGGGCTGTTCATCCGGAGGAACGCGTAGGCGCCAAAGAGCGTGCCGAAGAACGCGATCTCCCCGAAGATGAAGATCCACATCCCCAGCGGGAGGTTCTCGAGCCGCTCGAACGGCCACTTCTCCCCCACGGCCTCGATGGGCTCGGTGAACCGACCGCGGAGGGTCTCGCGTCCCCAACCGGTGAAGGCCGCGGCGAGGACCACGGTCCCGAACAAGAGCGCCGGCAGGCCCATGAGGACGCCCCACAGGGCGATCCCGGCGCCCGCGGCGACCACGATCGGCCAACGGCTCCAATGCTCCACGTGCGACTCAGCCTCGTACGACCCGGCCTCGTGCACCTCCTTGTGCCCGCCGTTCGCCATGGCCACCGGCCGGTACGTGACGCCCGTCGCGGAGATCACCGGCACGCCCTCGGGGAAGTTGAACTCCGGAGGCGGGGACGGGACCCCCCACTCGAGCGAGTACGCGCCCCACGGATCCCGGTCCGCCGCCGGACCGCGGCGGGAGCTCCAGAGCAGGTTCGCAAACATGATCAGTTGGGACCCGCCGAAGGTGAAGGCCCCGATCGTGATGAGGAGGTTGATCGGCCCCCATCCGGTGCCGAGGTCGTAGGTGAAGATCCGCCGCGGCATGTCGTAGAGGAGCTGCATGGGGAAGTAGAGCAGGTTGAATCCGACGATGTAGACGGCGAAGTGGATCTTCCCGAGCCGCTCGTTGTACATCCGCCCGGTGATCTTCGGGAACCAGTAGTAGAGGCCGCCGAAGAGGCCGGTCAGGCCGCCGCCGACGATCGTATAGTGGAAGTGGCCGACCACCCAGAAGGTGCCGCGGAAGGCCGTGTCGAGGGCGACGGAGGAGTTGAACACGCCGGTAATGCCGCCGATGATGAACAGTCCCAGGGATCCGACGGCGAAGAGCATCGGGGTCGTGAATCGGATGGAGCCGCCCCGTAGGGTGAGGATGTAGGCCAGGACGATGATCGCGAAGGGGATCGAGATTAGTTCCGTCGTGATGTTGAACGCCTCGAGCAGGCTCTGCGAGATCCCGGTCATGAACATGTGGTGGGCCCATACCGTGAAGCTCAAGATGCTGGCGATCGCGAGGCACGGGATGATCAGCTTCTTCGCATAGAGGGGCCGACGGCTGAAGGTCGAGATCAGGTCGCCGGTGATCGCGAAGCCGGGCAGCAGGAGGACGTACACTTCCGGGTGTCCGAAGAACCAGAACATGTGGTCCCAGAGGAGCGGGCCGCCTTGCGTCGAGGTGAAGAACACGGTGCCGAAGGCGCGGTCCGCGACGAGCAAGCTGAGGGCCGACACGAAGGCGGGGAAGGCCCAGAGCATCAGGAGGCTCGTGAAGATCCAGCCCCAGGTGAACAGCGGCAGCTTCATCAGCGACATCCCGGGAGCTCGGAGCCGGAAGATCGTCACGAGGAAGTTGACCGTCGACACGATGCTCGAGGCCATAAGGAGCATCAGGGCGAGGCCCATCATCGAGCCGCCGACCGCGGGGCTGAACTCGACCGTGTTCAGGGGCGCGTAGGTCGTCCAGCCCCAGTCCGCGGTCCCGCCGCCCGCGAAGAAGCTCGACAGGGCGAGGAGACCGCTCGCGAGGTAGACCCAGTAGCTCAGGGCATTCAACCGCGGGAACGCCATATCGCGCGCGCCGATCTGGATCGGGACGAAGTAGTTCGCGAAGGCCGCGCCGAGCGGGGTGAGGACCCAGAGGAGCATGAGGAGCCCGTGGGTCGTCACGGCCTGGTTGTACTCGTCCGGCTGGAGGAACGTATTCGAGGGGACCGCGAGCTGCGTACGGAAGGTCAGGGCGAGGATGCCCGCGGCGACGAAGAAGTAGAGGGAGGTGACGAGGTAGAGGACCCCGACGTCCTTGTGGTTCGTCGTGAAGAGCCAGCGTTTCAGGGGTTGCCACTCGACCATGAGGTCCCTCTAGGTTCCATTGTACCAGTCTCGGAAGTTGTCCTGGGTCAGCACGAGGAGATCCGCGAACATGAGCGCGTGGCCGGTCCCGCACAGCTCGTAGCAGCGGACCGCCTCGTGGTACTCGGGGATCGTCTCCGGGATGCCCAGCTTGTCCGCGACGAACCACGCCTGGTTCACCCGGCCGGGGATCGCGTCCCGCTTGATCTTGAAGACCGCGATGCCGAAGGAATGGAACACGTCCTGGCTCGTGATGTTCAGGATGACGGTCCCGCTCCAACAGCCGCGCACCGCGCCGGTGCAGGTGCTATTGACGACGGGCACGCGGAGTTCGCCAATGAGCTCACGCCCGTTGGCGTACACGAAGCGCCATCCCCACTGGAAACCGATGACGTCGATGTAGAGTGCGTTCGGATCGTTCGGGGGGTTCTGGAGAAAAGCGTTGAGGGCGAAGGTGTTGATCGTCAGGCCGAAAAACAGGGCGACCAGCAGGACGGTCAGGACGGCCGCGAGGGCGGGGTTCCCCCGGTCCGTCATCACGCCGAGGCGCGGCGCGTCCGGCGGATCCGCGGCCCCGGGTTTCCTCCGATACCGGACGAGAAAATAAAAGAAGAGGACGAAGACCGCGCCGCCGACGATGACCGCCGCGAGGATGTATAATGTGAAAAGGGACTGCCATTGCTCCGCCGAAGGAGCGAGAGCCGGCACGAGGGTCGGCAATCCCCGCTCTCCGTAAAAAGGTTACAACTCGCGCTATGAGGTAGCGATTCGTGCGCTCTCGACGCCGCGTGCAGAATGTTTATGTGGGGGCAATCGATGCGCGGGGGCGGGGGTCTCTTTGGAGGCTGGATCATCGTCTGGCGGGCCCGCGACGGCCGCGCCGAAACGGAGCGCTCTGGGCGTCGTGATTGCGATCGTCATCGCGGTGGCCGCCACCGCCGCCGCGATGGACCTGGTCATCGTCCCCGCCTTGACGCCCGCACGATCGGCGGATTTCACCGTCCACCTCATGACGTTCGATGTCGGCTACGACCGACCGAACTACAACCCGCAGTGGGAGGTGAAGGCGGGCCAGCTCATCGTGGTCACGATGAACAATAGCGGGACGATGGCTCATGAGTTCCTCTTGTTCAGCGGGGACCGGGGGGCCATCCTGGCAACGGTGAGGTATGCGCTCGCCCTCGCCGAGTCGCACAACTCCGGATATCAGAACGACGAGGCAATCGGCAATGCCACCGTCGACGAGTACACCGGTTACCACGATTCCTGGGCGAACCTGAGCCGCGTTGGCTGTCCGGAGTCGTGCGTCGACCACGATGTGGACCCCGGAAACACCTTCCTGTTCTGGTTCGTCGTCAACACCCCGGGCACCTACTTCTTCGCGTGCCACCAGGTCGACCGGACAGACTGGAAGGTCCACCAGGACAAGGGCATGTGGGGAACCCTCATCGTGGACGCCTGAAGGGACGGACCGACCTCGATCTTCGCCTACCCGGACTTGTCGGGAAGAATCAGGCGAGCCTCGAGCCGGCCACATGCGACGTCCTCGGGGGAGCGTTCGGAAGCAGGAGGTTCGTGATGAAGGAGATAACGCTCCACAGAAGGACGAGCGAGGCAATCAGCAAGATGGTCGAGAATCCGAGTAACCGCGAGAACGAGGACGCGGATCCGATGCCTCCCATGAATGCAATGGGCGCCACATAGGCGAGGAACAGCCCGGACACAGGCCCAGTGGCGCAGGCAGGGCACATGACCGCGAGCCCGAGGAGCGGACCGGGGAATGCGCCCGCGGCCGGCTGGCCCCTGGAGACGACCTGGATCGCCAGGGCGACCACGAGCCCGGAGAACAGAGACAGGACCACTGCGGCGGCGAGGGAATACGGTCGGAGCTGGACGCCGAAGGTCGTGGTCGGGGCCCACGCGATGCCCGGACCATAGCCGATTGCGCTCTCGATCACGACGAACACCGGCTGCAGGGAACCGGATGGGTCCACGACAAGAATCCCCTGTAGGAATGCGTAGGCGAGCGCATACGCAAGGACTCCGATGAACCAAACCCTTCGAAATCGCTTCCCCCGGGCCCGAATGACCTGGAAGTTCGGGAAGAGAAACGGAATTGCCCGCGCCCAAACGCCTTCCGATGCGGGAGAGTCTATGCGCGCACTGAAGTAGAGACGGAAGAAGGCATAGAGGAAGAGCACGGAGACGTCGATCCAGATGAGAGGCACGAGAGAAACGAACCAATCGAGGATTCGATCCGTCCGAAGTTCGAGGAGGATCACGCCCGTCTCCGCGAAGAGGAGCGCCGCGAGCACGATTGCGAGCTCGGCTCCGAGTACCCGCCCCCGCATCCTTCGCCGCATCAGCCCGACGGGGAAAAAGGCTTCCGGAATTCGACGGTCGCCGCTCCCGGGTCGCGGCAATCCTGCACGCCGTTACAACCGCTGTCTTCTTCGATGGCCGTAGAGGTCAACCCCTTTTGACCTCCGCAAAACCGTCTACGGGAAATCAGGGGGTACTGATGACCGCCACATGGCGGAGAAGTGGGGACGCAGGGATTTGAACCCTGATCGACGGGTTTCTCCCACGCGGGGAGCGACCCACGCGTGTTGTGCGAACCATGGGTCAGCGCTCCAGTCTGTCATCACCGGAATCAGCAAACCCGTTCGCCATCAAGCCCATGACTGGAGCCCGTAATTCTACCAGGCTAAACTACGTCCCCATGGGTCTCCGAAGCCGCGGAAGAGCGGAGGGCATATCTAAGTTTGCGTCGCGGACTATTCCCGCAGGCGAGTTTCCGTTTCACTCGATCCAGTCGTTCAATTCCGTGACCGAACCGACGCCCTCGCAGTAGGTGCATTGTCCGCTCCCCTCGCAATAGGCGCATGGCAGATTGCCCTCTTCGCCCGTGCCGGCGCAGTCCTCACAGATCTTCCATCCTTGGCAACCGGGACAGGTGCGTTCGTATGGGACCTCGTCGGAAAGGCGGACGAGGGATCCTTCTCCGGTCGCGACCAGCTCGCCGTCGTTGGAGAGGAGGCCGAGCCGCGCGCGGAAGGTGCCGCCTTCCAGCATCCGTGCCTCGGAGAGATCGGGATCCTCCGGCGTGATGATCAGCGATCCCGCGAGGAGCCAGGATGGGAACGGTCCGTCGGCATCGTTCGACACGACCTCACCGCGGATCGCGGCTTGCTTTCCGCGTGGGTCGAGGATCGTGAGTCCCGTCAGCCGACAAGCGATCTTCAGGCCCTTGTGCAACGGCCCGGACCCTTGGCTGACGACCAGCCGAGCGTATTGCCCGATCAGGGACCCGCTGCGCATCGCGAACGCGGATGGTCTCCCCGAGGACATGAAAGGCGACGCTCCAATTCTCATCCGTGGAATCGACCCGGAAGGCGGAAAGCGCCTCCCGCGATTAGCCGGTGTCGCGTCACCGCTGACGCATCTTCTGCTCTCGCTTGCGGCGGCGCATCCGCTTCTTGCGCCATTTCCAGCGCATCTTTCCGCGCTTCTTCCAGGCCCGCGAGGAGCGTTTCATCGGCCGCCGGGGCGCGCGTATTCGCCGTCTTCTTAAGTAGTTTCTCTTGAGACGAGTCCAGGTCCATCTGCGTGGCGCCGACGTGCGATCCAACGCAGTCGTTCTTCCTCGAGCGGGGCGTTCCACCGGTGGGTTGATGTAGGCCGCTCCAGATGGGCGCCCGATCTCCATGTGGTCGCCTCCGCCGACCGTCCCGTCTTCGACCGGACTCGGGCCGTTTCCCGCGCGAGCGCGGCGACTCGGTTTCTTCGAACGGCTGCGCATCGGCTGGCAGCTGACGAAGGTCAGCTTGAGCATCCTCCGGAGGGAAAAGGGCCTCATCCTCCTCCCGTTCCTCTCCCTGCTCACGACCGGCGTCGCGTGGATCCTCTTCTTCCTCGGGATCTTCTTCTTCGTCCCGAACCCGACGAACCCCTTCGGGAGCGTCTTCTTCTACGCGGGCCTCGCGGTCGTGTACTTCATCACGTTCTTCGTTTCCATCTACTTCAACGCCGCCGTCATGGGGGCCGCCATGATCCGCCTGAACGGCGGGGACCCGACGATCTCAGACGGGCTGAAAGTCGCGAACGAGAACCTCCGTCGGATCGCGGGTTGGGCCCTCCTCAGCGCGACCGTCGGATTGATCCTGCGCGCGATCGCGGAACGGGCCGGGATCATCGGGCGCATCATCGCGGGATTCGCGGGTGCGGCCTGGGGCGTCATCACGTATCTCGTCGTCCCGGTCCTGATCTTCGAGAAGGTCGGACCGTGGGCCGCGGTCAAGCGGAGCGGCTCGCTCCTTCGGAAGACGTGGGGCGAGGCCATGGGCGGATACTTCAGCCTCGGGGCGATCTTTCTCCTGCTCGCGCTGCCGGGCCTCTTGCTTCTCCTTGGCGGCGTGGCGATCGGCGGGATTGTAGGCCTCCTGATTGGGGGCGCGGTCGCGGTCGTTTACTGGCTCATCCTCGGTCTGCTGGGCGCGGCATCCCAGAGCATCCTGGTAACCGCGCTCTATCGATACGCAACGACGGGCAAGTTGGGGTTCGGATTTCCAGAAGGCCTGCTTGCCACGGGGACAGCCGCCTCGCGGTAGCTCGGCCCATGGGGCAAGAATCCCCTGCTTCCGAGCGCCTGTCGCCGATTTCGACGTCCTCATCCCATTGGTGCCTAGTGCCTAATTTGGACGTCTTCCAGGAGAACTGGACATGCTCGCGTTCGTCTTTCGGGCTCACGCTTGCCATGACTTGAACTGGATCTGCGATCCGTCCGAGTACAGGAGGTAGAACGTCAGGGACGTGCCCGGGGCCGGCGCCGACGGGAAGGCGATCGTGATGATGTCGCCGCCCTTCACCGTGCCCGTGCCGCCCAGGTCGGTCCACTTCACGCCGACCGACGCGGGGGTTGCTCCGGCCACAGTCACCGTTACATTAGCGCCATTCGTGCCCATGTTCTGCACCGTTCCCGTGTTGGTCCCGATGCCGAAGTTCACCTTGTAGTTCGACGGAGGGACCGTGGGCGAGGCGGACGCGATCGCGAATGTCCAGGTGACAGCGTTTTGTTTCATGACGCTGCTGAATGTCACAACAGGCTTTGACGAAGACGCACGAGGCGTCGCAGCGGCCTCGCTCGATTGGGGACCTTCACCTGCGGAGTTCACCGCGCTGACCTTGTAGTAGTATGTCTGCCCATTTGCCACGAAGCTGTCCGTGTACGAGAAGCCATTTCCAATCGTCTGAAGCAGCGATTCGCCGTTCGGCGACGTGCCTCGGTAGATCCTGTAGTTTGCAATGGAAGAGCCGCCTCTCGAAGGCGGCGCAAACCAACCCAGCAAGACGGTCGCGTCGCCGGCCGTTGCCGTAAGGCCCACCGGAGCCCCGGGAGGGATGGCACCGGGTCCGCTCACAAGGCCGGACGTCATCACGTAGACGATCGCGGCCAGGGCCACAACGACGACGATTACGATCAGGATAACGACCACCACGAGGAGGCCGATGTTGCGGCGCTTGGGTAGAGGCGCATACGGGTAGGTCCCGTAGGGAGGGACAGCAGAAGGTAGCGGAGGTGGTGCCGCCGCAGCAGGCCCGATGGGCGTTTCGGAAGGGGCCCCGCTCACGATTCGGCATCCCCGTCCTCCCTGAAGCCGATTGCGATTCATTCCCGGAACTCTTCCGGTGCGCCGAGGCGATGTCAACCTTGAATAAGGTTAACATCCGCCGGACAAATCGTTAAGTGCCCCGGGTCCTTCATTCCGAATCCCCGGGAGGTTGAATCCATGGCGCGAGCATTGTGGAGCGGCGCGATTGCGTTCGGCCTCGTGAACATCCCCGTGAAGTTGTACGGGGCCACGGAGAGCAAGGACCTGTCCTTCACGACGTTGCACTCTTCATGCATGACCGCGCTGCGGCGGCCCTACGTGTGCCCGAAGGACAACGTGCCCGTCGAATCGAAGGACATGGTCAAGGGCTACGAGTACGCGAAGGGCCAGTACGTCATCCTGACGGACAAGGACTTCGATTCGATCCCGCTCGAGGCGAGCAAAGCCCTCGAGGTGGCGGGCTTCGTCGAGTCGCAAGACATCAGCCCGATCTTGCGGGAGCGCAACTACTATCTCGGCCCGGAGGAGATCAGCCTGAAACCGTTCGAGCTGTTCCGGCAAGCCCTCCTGCGAACCGGCAAGGTCGCGATCGCCCGCGCCGTCCTGTGGAAGAAGGAGCAGCTCGTGTCGATCAGCCCGCTGAACGGCAGCCTCGTGCTCACGACCCTGATGCATCAGGACGAGGTGAAATCCCCGCCGGAGCCTCCCGCGACGCAGCCCGTCGTCATCTCGGAGGCGGAGCTCGACCTGGCCCTGCAACTCATCAAGACCTTGGTGATGGAGTTCGACCTCTCGCGCTACAAGGACCGCTATCGCGATGCCCTGATGCAACTGATCCAGGCCAAGGTGGAAGGCAAGGAGTTGCCGGCCGTCACGAAGATCGAGGCGAAGCCGACCCAGGACCTCATGGCGGCCCTGAAGGCGAGCTTGGCCGCCGCCAAGGCGAATTGAGCCGCGGCCGGGGAGCGGCGGGGACTCGATGGCTCCGGACCCCTACTCTCAAGCCGATGCTCGCGGAGAGCCGCGAGACGCCGTTCGATTCGGCGGATCACATCTACGAGCTCAAGTGGGACGGGACGAGGGCCATCTGCTTCCTCCGCGACCGGCAGCGGTTCCAGAACCGCCGGATGACGTTCATCGAGCCGCGGTACCCGGACCTCAAGGTGCGGACGAAGAAGCCCGCGATCCTCGACGGCGAGATCGTCGTGATGTGGGACGGGAAGCCGAGCTTCGAGAAGCTGCAGGAACGGGAACGCCCCGGCACCAAGATCCACCAGGACTATCTCGTGAAAACACTGCCCGCGACCTACGTGGCCTTCGACGTCCTCTACATCGGCGACGAGAACGTGATGGGCAAGCCGCAGATGGAGCGGAAGGCCCTTCTTCGCGAGGTCCTCGAGGAGGACGATCGGATCGTGCTCAGCGATTACGTCGAGGCGCGCGGGGTCGACTACTACAACGCCGTGATCGGGCGCGGCCTGGAAGGCATCATCGCGAAACGAAAGGATGCGCGGTATTCTCCCGGCAAACGGACGAAGGACTGGATCAAGATCAAGAAGAAGACGACCCTCGACTGCGTGATCGCGGGCATCACGGCCGGCGAAGGGGAGCGGGAGGACACCTTCGGCTCCCTGATCATGGGCGCGTACTACCAGGGCGAGCTGTTCCACGTCGGCCGCGTCGGCACGGGATTCTCCGAGCTCTTCCGGCGGTCGCTCTATCCGCGGCTCGTCGCCTTGCGCCAGGAGGCCTGCCCCTTCCCCGAGGTCCCCGAGATCGACGCCCACGTCGGGTTCTGGACCCGGCCGGAGATTGTGGCCGAGGTCCACTTCCTCGAGTTCTCGAAGGACCGGCATATGCGCGCCCCTTCCTTCTCGCGCTTGCGGGAGGACAAGCGGCCCGAGGACTGCGTCGTCACGTTCTAGGCGCCTCCCGCGGACCTGCGGTCAGGCGACCCAGGAGTCCTCCGACAATTCCGCGGCCTTGCGGAGTCCTTTTTCGACTCCTTTATCAATGGCCGTGTCGATAGGGCGACGATAAACGGGGTTTTGTATGACGAAGCTTCAGTTGACAGACCTGGAAATCTACGTGAAGGACTTGAAAGCGGCGAAGGCGTTTTACACGAAGAAGATCGGCCTCAAGGTGCGTTCCTCGATGCCGAAATACGGGTATCTCGCCCTCGGCGCGACGACGGGCGGGAAGGACGCTTCCCTGACGCCGTGGCAGCCGACGCCGGAGTGGGGCCAAGAAATCTACGAGGCCCGGCTCAAGATGATCGGCGGGATCACGGGCATCGGATTCCTGACGAACGACCTGAAGGGAACCGTGGCGGACCTGAAGAAGAAGGGCGTCAAGGCCGAGATCGAGCGGGAAGATGGGACGTTCGGACGCTTCACGGATCCGGACGGGAACGTGTTGTTCCTCGCGCAGCCCGACAAGCCGAAGGTCCGCCGGAAGGGCGTGTCCGCCTTGACCTTCGTCACCGTCGTCTCGAAGGATTCGAAGAAGACCGGCGAGTTCTTCAAGAAGGCGCTCGGCCTGAAGTCCCACCGGGTCCCTGGCGAGGAGGGCTTCACCGACTACCGCTTCTCGGAGAAGGAGACGAGCATCATGCCCTTCACGCCGACGAAGCAGATGTACGACAACGCCGCGGACTACGACTCCGACATCGCACATATCGGCGAGGAGACGGGGATCGGCTTCACGACGGACGACATCTACAAGCTCCAGGAGCAGCTCCTCGCGAAGGGCGTGCGGTTCAAGGAGAAGGCCGAGGCCCAGGGCTGGGGCGGGATCATGGCCCGGTTCTTCGATCCGGACGACAACGTCTACTCCCTGGTCCAGTACGGAGATTAGGCAAAGAAGGAGAGGAGAAAGGGGCGGACCGTTCGGTCCGCCTTCCCGGCTTGCCTAGGGTCCCCTCGGGGGGAGCCCCATGTCCAACGGGTCCGCGTCGGTCGGCGGAGGAGGGATCGGATGCCCTCCGCTCGCGGGCCGATGGACCTGCTCCCGATCCCTCTTCCGGACGCCGAGGAGCATCCAAGTCAGGAGGCCGACGAGGATCACGAGGAGGCCGACGGTCCCTCCGAGGATCTCGATATACGTGAGGAGACCACTCGGTCGAATCGTCACCGTGAACGGAGTCGTCGCCGTGTTCCCGGCGGCGTCCTTCACGGTCAGCTTGGCCGTGTACGTGCCGGCGCGGGCGTAGACGTGGGTCGTCGTGGCCGTGGTGGCGTTCGAGCCGTCCCCGAAGTCCCAGAGGTAGCTCGTCACCCCGACGTTGTCGCTGGAGGCCGAGCCATCGAAGAAGAGCGCCTGGCCTTCATCGGCCGTTCGGTCGCCCCCTCCCCGCGGAATCGGTGCGTCCATGTCCCGGACCGTCACCGAGCGGGTCGCGGTGGCCGCGTTTCCCGAGTAGTCCCAGACGGTCAAGGTCGCCGTGTACAGCCCTGGGTTCGCATAGCTGTGCGAGTCCATCAGGCCCATCGCCGTCGAGCCGTCCCCGAAGTCCCAGGAGGCCGAGGCGATCCCGAGGTTGTCCGCCGAGCCGCTCCCGTCGAACGAGGCGGCGGTCCCTTGGTCCATCGTGGCCGACGAGCCGGCCGATGCTATGGGCGCCACGACGTCGCGGACGGAGGCGAGGATCCCTTGCTGGATGATCGGCACGGGGAAGGTCGTCACGACGCTCCAGCTGGTCCAGGCGGCGACGACGTCCCCGGCAGCATCGATGCCTACGGCCGGGTTTGCCTCGAAATTCGTCCCCGTGTCCCCGTTGACCCGGACGTTCGCGGACCACGAGACGCCGGTGTACGAGGACGTGTAGATCGCGTAGGGATAGGGGCCACCGGTCCGGTAGTCGGACCAGGCGAGCTGGGCGCGGTCCCCGTTGACCGCGAGGGTCGGCTGCCCTTGCTGCACGGTGCCCGTATCGTCATTCACCTTGACCGCGACCGGGAAGGACGCTCCGCCGTTGGTCGACACCGTGGCCGCGATGTCCGGCCCGGTGCCCGTGAAAGAACTGTCCGTCCACGCGACGAAGATCGCGCCGGTCGCGTTGACCGCGAGGGTCGGCTCGACCTGCGCGGCATTTCCCGTGTCGCGGTTCACCGTCACGACGGTGCCCCAGCTGGCTCCGAGGTTCGTCGACTTGACGTAGTAGATGTCGGGGCCCTTCGCGGCATTGCTCGGGTCCCTCCAGACGATGTGGACAGACCGATCGGGGGCGACGGCAATCGCAGGGGCGCCTTGCTCCGCCGCGGTCGCATCCGTGTTCACGCGGACGCTGGGCGGGTTGAAGCTCAGCCCGCCGTCCGTGGAATTGATGTAGTAGATGTCGGGCCCATTCGCGGGCGTGCGGGTGTCGGTCCATACCGCGTGGATGAGGTGCTGATTCACCGGATCGACCGCGATGGATGGCTCCGTCTGGGCGTTCGTCGTGACGTCGATGTTCACGCGGACGTTCGGGGAGAAGCTCGCCCCGCCGGTCGTGGATTTCGAGAAGTACACGTCGTTGTTCCCGCTGCGTCCGTCCGTCCAAGCGATGTAGATGTTATTCGACAGATCGAGGGTGAGCGTCGGCTCCGTCTGCGCGGTGCCGCCGGCATCGTCATTGACCCGCAGCGGGACGGTCCAGGTCCGACCGTTGGAGGATTTCGTGAAGAAGACATCGGTCCCCGTGGTCGAGCCGCCCCATCCGGAATACGCGAGGTACACCACGCCGTCCGAGCCGATGGCCATGGACGATTGGCCGCCCTGGTATCCGGGGGCCTGGTCGACCCGGACCATCGCCCCGAAGTACGGCGCCGCCGGTCCGGCCGCGGCCGGCGTGGCGATGACGCCCAGGAGAGCGACGGCGACGAGGGCGATCATGATCGGGAGGACGAATATCGCTTTGAATCCACGCGCGTTCGGCGGTCGAAGCATGACACGTGCGCTCCTGAGGTCGCCCCCGTTTGCGTGACGGTATTTAACCCGCGTGGAACGATTTTCAAAAATGCGAATTAGCAGTCCCTTGGACATGCCAGACGAGGCCGCCCTGGTCCGATATCTTCATTCCGCATGCCCGACTACGCCCGCGGGGAAGCATGGGGGAGGCGCGCCGCGGGACGCCGGAGGGTCCGGACCGACCCGGTCCCGAGATCGACCGCGAGGGATCTGAAGGGAGGACTTTAGCGGAACGATTCATCTCCGCCTTCCAACTCCCGTACGCGCTCGGCTGTTTCCTGTTGGGCTTCATCGTTTTCGGCTTCCTCGATTCGCTCCTCGCAAAGTACGTCGAGAGCGCGAGCTTGCCGCAGGCTCTGCAGACGGCGTTTTCTTGGCAGTTCCTCGCGGAAGACGCCTTGTTCGCGTATGCGTTCTACGCGCCTCGGTACATGCGGAGGAAGCTGTGGGAAACCGCCCATTCCGTG
>VBLS01000110.1 GCA_005878635.1 Methanobacteriota archaeon
GAACCCGATGCTGGGCCTCCGGGGCTGCCGCCTCGGCATCACCTTCCCCGAAATCACGGAGATGCAAGTCCGGGCGATCTTCGAGGCGTCCTGCGCCCTGACGAAGGAGGGGGTCGTCGTGAAGCCCGAAATCATGATCCCCCTCGCGGGCCATGTGAACGAACTCAAGGTCGAGCGGGAAGCCCTCGAGAGGGAGGCGAAGAAGGTCATGGAGCGCGAGGGCGTCACGATCGCTTACAAGTTCGGGACCATGATTGAGCTTCCGCGGGCCGCACTCACGGCCGATGCGATTGCCCGACATGCCGAGTTCTTCTCCTTCGGGACGAACGATCTCACGCAGACGACGTTCGGGTACAGCCGGGACGACGCCGAGGGCAAGTTCCTCCTGGACTTCGTAGAACGGGGGATTCTCCCCTTCAATCCGTTCCAGACCCTGGACCGCGAGGGCGTCGGCCAGCTTATGCGGACCTGCGTCCAGAAAGGTCGAAGAGTCCGCAAGGACCTGGAGATCGGGATCTGCGGCGAGCACGGCGGGGATCCGTCGAGCATCGAGTTGTGCCACCTCCTCGGCCTCAACTACGTATCGTGTTCGCCCTTCCGGGTACCGGTCGCCCGCCTCGCGGCGGCCCATGCAAAGCTTCGAGAACAGGTCGGCGAATTCGGGGACCGCTGACCTGGTGGAACGTTGGCGGGCTTCGCGGATTCGCCGTACTTTCTCGGCGTCCTGTTGGTCTCCGCGTTCACGATGCCCGTCATCTTCACGGTGTGGATCCGGAACACGGCCCGGTATGGGAGAGAACCGTGGCGAAAGGTGATCCGGGCCTTCTTGTGGGGCGCCGTGTTCAGCGTGATCGTCGCGGTCATCTTCAGCCTAATTTTGGCCGCGACCCTCGGTCAAGTCGGGCCGCTGAACACGTTTCTCATTCGACGTTTCCACGATCCGGATGTCGTATATCTGATCATCGGGGCCCTGATTGTTGCGCCGATCGTCGAGGAGGCGGCGAAGGGCCTGGGGGTCCGCGAGGGGAGGCCGGAGATTCAAGGGTTGCTCGATGGGCTCGTCTACGGGGCCGCCGCGGGGTTGGGTTTCTCGGCGACGGAGAATCTGATCTACGGAGTCAACGCCCTCCTGTCTCCCGACGGCGGGGCCACGGCCTCCCTGGCGGCGATTGCGATTCGGTCCTTTTCCTCGTCGTTCCTCCACGCGAGCTCGAGCGCGACCTTCGGCTACGGACTCGCGAAGGCATGGCTCACGCGTCGCACCTGGGCCTTCGTCCCGTACTATCTGCTCGCGGTGATCATGCACTCGACCTTCAACCTCCTGACGACGATCGGAGTGTTGTACGCGACCCCGTACGGGGAGACGGTGGGCTTCGTGGCCGCCGTCGCCTTCGCGCTCGTCGCCATCACGATCGTGCGGCTCAAACTCGCCGCGCATCCGCGAACGGTGGCCGGTAATCGATGAATCCGGAAGTCGCGGTGGGCGATCGAGTCATCCGAGTCCCGAAGATCCTCTGCGTCGCCCGGAACTACGCGGACCACGCAAAAGAGATGGGGACCCCGGTCCCGAAGGAGCCGATCTTCTTCCTCAAGCCGACGACCGCCCTTTTGCCTGGAGGCGGGACGATTCTCCTCCCGGCGGAATCGAAACGAGTCGAAGTCGAGACCGAACTCGCGGTGATCCTGAAGGCCGGCGGTCGAGATGTGTCGGCCGCGAAGGCAGTGGATCTCATCGGCGGCTACGCCGTGTTCTTCGACATCACAGCGCGCGATCTCCAATCGAAGGCGCGGGAAGAGGGCGGACCATGGACAGCCGCCAAGGGCTTCGACACCTTCGCACCGATTTCGAAGGGCGTCGTCGCGCATCGCGGAATCGATCCGCACGGCCTGTCGATTCGCCTCCGGGTGAACGGCGTTGTTCGGCAGGATTCGAACACGAGTCAGATGGTCTTCCGAATCCCCCAGCTGATCGAAGCGAGTTCGAGGATCATGACCCTCGAAGAGGGGGACGTCCTTGCGACGGGTACGCCTGCGGGTGTGTGGCCGATCGTCTCCGGCGACGTCCTCGATGCGGAGATTTCCCGGGTCGGAACCCTGCGCTGCAACGTCGCTTCGCGAAACCGTTAACTATCCCGGACCGCGTGCATGGCAGAGCATGCGTTTTCGCTTTGAGATGGACGGAGACGTCTATTCAAAACACAAGGATTCTTTCAAGCGCCTCCTGGCGAAGCACGGCCTTCGGTGGCGAGGCAGTCTGGACCGTCCCTTCTGGGCGAGTGCGACGGAACGGGTCACCGGCCTCTTCGATCGAGATGCGGAAAAGGACCTCCTGAAGTCCGCCACTCTGACTTGGGAGAGCGCCGGAAAGTCGCGGCTGCTCGAGGACCTGAAAGCCTGGGCCTGGGAGGTCGGCGCGAACGCCGTGGAGGACCGATCCCCGTCGGCCGAGGAGGTGACGGACGAGGTCGAGCAAGCTCTCCGCTACTGGGACTTCGTGTGGAAGCCCAACGAGGACCTCCTCAAGGCTCAGGGTCGCCCCCAGGCGTGGATCGATGCCGACGTCAAGCAATGGAAGCAACGGCGACAGGAACGGCGCCGCGAACTCATCGGTCAAGCGACCGATTAGGACAGTCCGATCGAGTGGACTTCAAGCGAATCATAGCAGTCGAAACAGAATCCTTGGCGTCGATCGTCGGGCAGAAGGACGATTCGGGTGTGGCATTTCCGGCAGCGGGCTTCGCGGTCGCCTCCATCGGAAATCCGCCGTAGATCCGGACGAAGCTTCCATGAAATCGTACCCGCCCCCGAGCCACTCCCGGCGCCGCCACGGAGCCGATGCACTCTATAAGAACGTTGTGCGAAGCGGAACCGATGGCGGTCGGCGACGGTTTAATGCGCAAACGATTGTTCCTCTTCCGTGCTCTCCGGTTTCGTCACGTTCGAAGGGATTGACGGGTCCGGCAAGACCACGGTGAGCCGGCTCGTGAAGGAGCGCCTTCGGTCCCAGGGCCACTCCGTCTTCCTGACGAGCGAGCCGACGCGCGGTTGGCTGGGAGAGACCGTTCGCCGGGGGATCGAGAAGGGCGTCAGTCCTCTCACGGAGACCTTCCTGTTCCTCGCGGACCGCGCCGCCCACATCCAAGAGATTCGTTCCCACCTCGAGGCCGGGGAGATCGTCCTCTGCGACCGCTATGCGGATTCCACCTATGCCTACCAGGGGGCCCACTTGGTCGGAGTCCTGCGCGATCCCATCCGCTTCCTCCAGCGGGCGAGTGAGGGATGGATTCTCCCTCCCGATCTGACGATCCTGCTTCGGGTCTCGCCGGAAGTCGGATTCGAACGGATCAAGGATCGACCCCACAAGATTCCGTTCGAGGACGTCGCGTTCCTCCGTCGGGTCGCGGCGAATTACGATCACCTCGCGAAGGCGCGACGGTTCTTCGTCTTGGACGCCGCCCGGCCGGCCGAGATCGTCAGCGACGAGGCCGTCGCGACGATTGAACGCCGCCTTGGCTCGAGGAGCCCGTCCTGATCGCGGACCGTCCCGCGAGGGATGCTTTGCGAAGGAGAAACGCACGGGCGAAGACATTCGCGATTTCCATGTTGCCTCGATGCAGTTCGAGGAGAAACGCTTTGCCGAACAGGACTTGAGTCGAGTCCTGTTTCTTCCGATTCGCCACGGGCGCGGTACGATGGGCCTATGGGGACCATGAAACGGCCTCCCAAGAATATCATCGGCGATTCTCAATTTCTCCAGATGGCAGGCCTCGGTCCTGGACAAAGCTATTTATGCGGTCGCCCGGTTATCGCGACGCGCATGGGATGCACGCATGGAATCCGCGGCTCGCCATAGGCCTTCTTCTCACCATGGCGATGGGTTCGTCGGCGTGATTTACGGGGACATCGGGACGACCGCGTTCCGTTGCTCGGTCGCGGAGGCTGTGGAGCGCAACGAGTTCATCCAAGTCCAACATGAGACCTGCGGTATCGTCCTCGGCCGCGTCGACGAAGTTCAGCGAAAGACGGACCTCTCCCTAGATCGGGCACAAGCCCTCGGAGACGGAGACGCCGTTGACGTGGAGGAACGGGTCTCGGCGCAAATCAGCGTGATCGGATATCGCGACGACCGCGGCCTCCTGCAAGTTCCGAGGACGCCGTTTCGCGCGGGGGAACCCGTGCACCGCGCGGAGACGGCCACGATTCAAGACGTCATCGGGCTGACGGAGGACAAGAAGCACGGAGCCTACGTCGGCCTTCTCGCGGGTCATGAAGTGCCGGTCTACCTGGACATCAATGCGATGGTCCAGAAACACGTGTCGATCCTGGCGAAGACCGGCGGCGGAAAATCCTACATCGCGGGCGTCATGATCGAGGAACTGATGAAGCATCACGTGACCTGCGTGATCCTCGATCCCCACGGCGAATACGCCTCCCTCCGAGAGAAGGGGAAGGCCGTCCATGGCGCGGCGCGCTTTCGGGTCGAGCCGCATGCGTACGCCGAGATCATCCAGGTCTTTTCCCCGGACACCAAGGTGAACCCGGGGACCCGGCCGTTGAAGTTCACGTTGAGCAACCTCGATGCGCGGGACATCCTTTCCCTCACCGGCTCGGCCCGAGTCCGAACGCATCTCACGGCGTTGCGCAAGGCCCTCGACCTGTTGCGGCAGGCCGCGAAGGATTACACAATCCAAGATATCGTCCGCGTGCTCGAGCGGGAGGAGGACCCGCAGAATGCCTCCTTGATCGACGAGCTCGAATACCTGAGCGAGGTGGAGATCTTCGCGAAAGAAGGGACGCGGATCGACGAGCTGGTGATCAAGGGAAAGACGACCATCATCAATCTGAAGGGCGTGCCCCCAGACATTCAGGAACTCGTCGTGAACCGCCTTGCGACGGCGATGTTCGAGTTGCGAAAAGTCGGTCGAATCCCACCGATGATGCTCGTCGTCGAAGAGGCCCATAACTTCTGCCCCCAAGTCGGCCAGGTCGCATCGTCAAAGGTGTTTCGAACGCTGGCTTCGGAAGGCCGCAAGTTTGGCCTGGGACTCGTCATCATCACACAGCGCGCTGCGAAGGTGGACAAGAACGTGCTCAGCCAGTGCAACACGCAAGTGATCCTGAAGGTCACGAATCCGAACGACCTGAAGGCGATCATCGCGAGTGTGGAAGGCCTCACCGCATCGCTGGCGGAGGAGATTTCCCGCCTCCCGATCGGCGTGGCAATCATGACCGGAGGGGGGCTCCAGATGCCCCTGATGGTCGAAGTCCGTCCCCGAGAAACGCGACACGGCGGAGAAAGCATCAAGGTCATCGACGATTGAAAAACTCTTTCCGGAATTTCTCGCGTCCGGCTCATCGCGCACGGCCACTCCTGGAATCTCGCCCGAGGCTCGGTGTGTGCCTAGTGAATACATAGGACCCATAGTGAGTCGATTGAAAACGTGTTTCTCAAAAGAGATAGCGTCGTCGCCTCCATTAGTTGGCGAAATCAAATGCTCTGTTTGTACGCAAGGAGACAATGGCGGTCAAAGAAGTGCCTGGGGGGGCGGTCAGTAACTCGAGGATTGTCGAGCGACCTTGACACTGGACGTCCAATTCAACGCAAATCCCATCGAGGCACCTAGGATGGTCGCGGCTCGTGACATTCCGGTCACTGCTGGTATCCACAACGAAGCCGGGAGCGAGACGGCCTCGAAGGCTCCCATTCATTCGAATCGCGCTCCTCGCATTGCCCTCTACTCTCAGGGCATGATGGGCTTCGGCCACATCCGTCGCAATGCGTCGATCGCCCAAGCACTCCGCCGCTCCGCTCTCCAGCCCGCGATCGTCATGATTGCGGAAGCCTGGCAAGCGGGCGCGCTCCTCATGCCCGAGGGAATCGACTGCGTCACCCTTCCCGCCATCCGAAAGGAGGCGAACGGCGAATACAATCCCCGCTTTCTGCTGGACGTCTCGGACGCGGAACTCATCGCCCTCCGGACCCGGGTGATCCGGAGTGCCATGGAGGTCTTTGAGCCCGATGTGTTAATTGTGGACTACTTGCCCCTTGGAGTGGCCGGCGAATTGACTTCGACCCTCGAATACTTGCGGAGTCGCGCGAACACCCACTGCGTCCTCGGAGTTCGAGATGTCCTCTATGACCCGGAGACTGTGCGGCACTCCTGGGCGAATCCGACGAACACGGAGGCGATCCGAAAATACTACGACGCGGTCTGGATCTATGGCGATCCGACCGTCTTCGACCCGGTTCGAGAATACGAGCTCAACGGTCCGATTGCCGCGAAGGCTCGGCATGTCGGATACCTCGACCAGCGCCCGCGGCTCGAGTTTGCGAGAGCCGAAGCGGAACCGTTTGTCGCGAATCTCCCGCAGGGCCGGATTGTCCTCTGCCTCGTCGGAGGTGGCCATGACGGGGGTGCACTCGGCGAAGCATTTCTCGGAGCGAAGTTGCCACCCGATGCGACCGGGGTCTTGGTGGCTGGTCCGTTAATGCCGTGGGAGGACCGGGAGCGGATTCGCCAGAACGCGAAAGGACGCTCCCATTTCCAAATGTTCGACTTCGTGCACGACCCGACTCCCCTGATCGAACGTGCGGACCGGATCATCGCAATGGGCGGCTACAACACGGTTTGCGAAGCCCTTTCTTTCGAGAAGCACGCCCTCATCGTCCCCCGCGTGAGCCCGGAACCGGAGCAGTGGATCCGCGCCCAACGCCTCCGCGATCTCGGTTTGGTTGACGTGTTACATCCCGGCGCGCTGACCCCGGAGGCGTTGACGGAATGGCTCGCGAGCGATCTGGGACCCCCTCCAGCGAGTCGCAGTCGGATCGATTTCCAAGGGTTAACCCGCATACCGGCGATGGTCGCGGAGCTACTGAACGCCCCCTTTACCCACACGCCGGGAGACATGCCTCTGCCCTTATGACCGCATCCATGAGCAACGGGATTCGCACGTTCCTGATGTACGCCCAGGATGGCAAAGGGATGGGGCACATCACCCGGACCACGACGATTGCCAAGCATCTCCTCGCGGCCCATCCGAATTCCGTCGCCTACATCACGACGGAGTCCCCGGTCATCGGGGAGTTCACCCTCCCTGAACGGTGCGACTATCTGAAGTTGCCCAGGCGAATGAGCCCAACCACGGTCGTTGAGACGGAGGCGGAACATGAGGCGGCCATCGACCACTTCCGGATCCACGTCCGATCCCGAATCCTGCGAGAGGCTGCGCTCGCGTTGGCCCCCGACCTTGTTCTGGTCGATCATGAACCCCTCGGTCGGAAAGGGGAGTTTCGGGAGGGCCTGTACGCGTTGAAGGAGGAGTCCCCCACGACGAAGTTCGTGTTCGGTCTCCGCGACATTATGGACGGTGTCACTCGGATTCGGGCTCAGTGGCGAGACCTGGGGGTCTACGACGCCCTTGAGAACGTGTACGACGGCATCGCCGTATACGGTTCGCGGGACCTATACGACGTGGCGGAAGCCTATGCCATCCCGCCGTCCGTGCGTTCCAAGTTGCACTATTGCGGGTACGTCGTCCGGGATGGCGAGTGCACGGATGCAAACGAGATTCGCGAGCGGTACCAGGTCCCTTCGAAAGGACCCCTGGTCGTCGCGACGGTCGGCGGGGGAATCGACGGGTATCCCGTGCTGGAGGCCGCCTGCGCAGCCGTCCAACACTTGCAGTCGGTCCATCCCGATCTCAACGCCGTCTTCGTGACCGGACCGCTCATGCCGCTCGACCAGCAGGAGAAACTTCGCGCGCGCGCCACCACGACGTGCCGCGTCCTCACCCGGGCCGACAATTTTCAGCTCATGGCCGCGGCCGACGCCATCGTCAGCATGGGCGGATACAACAGCGTGTGCGAAGCTCTGTCCGTCGGTCGACCTCTGGTGATCGTGCCTCGGTCCACGCACAAAATCGAGCAGCAGATCCGAGCCGAGACCCTCGCCGCGCGCGGCCTCGCTCGATGGATCCACCCCAAAGACCTGAACGGCGGGGAGAGCCTCGCGGAGGCTCTGGAATGGGCGTTGACGCGTGATCCGCGGGACCACGCCCGGCTCGTTCGAAAGATCATCCCGTCCTTCGACGGAGCTTCAAATCTGACCGCGTACGTTTCTCGCTGGCTGAGCGACGACGGGATGGGCGGCCGAGCCAACGGCCGAGAGCAGCTGTCAACGGAGGGATGGGCATGAATCCGGCGGAGACCCTCCAACCGGACGAGACCCACGCCATATTGAGCGGAGCTCTGCGCGAATTGGAGGGAGTTGGCGCCCGGCTCGAGGGTTGGACCGCGGACAATACCTTCACGCCGTTCGGGAAACGGCGTGTGGTCCGCTATGAGCTGGAGGCCCGGTTGGCTGGAGGTCCCGATGTGCGTCGATACCGTTGGGTCGGGAAATTCTACGATCGGGATGACGATGCCCGTCGAGTCGCCACCGTCCTTCGCGAGCTGGGGTCGAACGGTCAGGTCGAATCCTGTCTCGCGGTTCCGAGCGTCCTCGCGTACCACGCGCCACGCCGTCTCTTGTTGTTGACGTACGAGTCCGGCGAGTCGATGACGACGGCGATGGCGCAGGACACGCAGAAGATCTTTGCCGCGATCGGTCGCACGCTGGCGACCTTGCACGCCCTTCCCATCGCCCCAACTCGGACGATCTTTCCGAACGCCGTCCTCGAAGATGTCCGGCCAAGAGTCCGGGATCTTTGCGAACGGTTCCCCAGCGAAGCCGGTTCCCTGGAGAGCGCGATCGATGCCCTGGAGCGCGATGCCCCGCCATTTCCCTCGGCACCGTCCTTCGTCCACGGCGACTTCGGCCCTGCGAACCTCCTCTGGCGGGCGGGCCACGTCGTCGTGTTGGATTTCGACAAATGCGCGCTGGGTGACCCGGCGTGCGACCTGGGCAACCTATTCGCACAGCTGTTCCGAACTACGATCAAAAGGCCGGAAATCCTGCGGGACTTCCCCTCCGCGCGCGCGACAGTCCTCCAGTCCTACATCCGATGGTCTCCGATCGATTCGGATCTGGACTCTCGGATCGCATGGTATGAGCGGGTTACTCTGTTGCGGAAGATTCATGGGTTGCTGTTCAGCAAGAGCCGAGACCCACATCCGGAGGCGGTTCGACAACGTCAGGCCGAAGCCGTCCAGTTGTTGAGGATGGAATAGCCATGCGTGATCAACCGGAACAGCGGAATCGCCCGCCTGCGACGGGCCGTCCCCCGGATTCGGAGGGTGCGTCCCATCCGGGGAGTGACGAACGGTTCGACGCCGGGAGGCCGGATGGGTTCCCTTTCGATCCCGACTTTCCGCAGCTCCCGATCGCGGCGAACCCCGACCTGATGCTCGAGGTCTTCCGAGCCGAGCTGAAGCCGGTCGCGCACCAGAAGTACGAAATCGAAGCGTGCAAGCCATTCCGCTTCCGGTGCCGGCAGTCGAAGTCTCGTCATGTGTTACAATACACCCTCCGCGTCGCGGATCCCTTGACGGGTCGCCGATGGGATCAGCCGGTGACCGGCGTACTGTATGCCGACGAAAGCAAGGCGGAGCGGCGGTGGCAGGAGATGCATGCCAAGGATCCACGCGGCGGGATTCCTTCCGAGTGGCTCACGTTCGAACCGGTCAGCATCGTTCCTGGCCTCCGAATGCTCGTCCAGATCTTTCCCTACGATCGGAGACTTCGGACCCTCGGGCCGGTGATGGGAGCGGCTGGGCGCGACGTTGATCCCCTACTCCTGACCCGCCTCGGTCCCGGCGAATGGGAAGTGGAGGATCGGACAATCGAAACCGCGAGGTACCGAACCGAGCGCGGGGCCGTTCTCCGCTACACCATACGAGCGCGTGAAATCCAGTCGGCTCGGCGCGAGACCCTGACCTGCTACTTGAAAGTCTATCGAAACGAGCGCGGCGCGGACACTTGGCGATTCCTGCAATTGATGTCCGCCAAGGTCGAAGGGAGCCCACAACCCTACGACGTGATTCGGCCGATTGCCTATCTAATGGAGCACCGCACGCTCGTGGCCGAAGAGGCACCTGGCACTTCGCTGACCCAACTGCTGCTTCGAGCGGGAGATCCGGCCGAAGCGGTACGTCCCGTCGCCCGGGCTCTAGCGGCTTTCCACCAAGACGATGTCCCGGCCACGCGGCAAGAATCGCTCGCCGACGCGTTGAAAACCATTCGAAAGGCGTCAACTCTCGTTGAGTGGATATGTCCCGGAGCACGGGATGCGATCCAAGCGATCACGGCTGAAGTGAGGGCTGGCTTGCGAGAGGCGCCGCCAACGCCGATTCACGGAGACCTCAAGCCGGATCATCTCTTCGTGTCCGGCCCGCAGGTGGTCTTCATCGATCTCGACTCGGTCGCGTTCGGCGACCCCGTTCGAGACGTGGCATCCTTTTTCGCTCACCTGGCGAGCAGGGCCGGGATGCGTTCGATGCCGGCGGGTCGGGCTCGTGCAGCGGCGGCCGCCTTCGTCGAAGAATACTTCCGCCATGCGCCGAGTACGTGGCGCGAGCGTCTGCCCCTGCATACCGCAGGCGCGTTTCTTGAGGTGGCGGCTGGCATCTTCCGGGCTCAAGAGCCGGGCTGGCGGGAGACGGCCGCTTGGATCATCGAGGCGGCACAACGCGCGTGCCGGGGGGTCCCTGATTGACCGGATCAGACGAGGGACCAGAGGACCAGGAAGGCCGGTCGCCGAGGAGGGGTAGTAATGGACATGAGGAGAATCGGCCCGCGGCCGAGCGAAGGTACTCGGAACTTCTCGACCAGATTCGAGTCACGGACGAGCGGTATGCGGAGCTCCTGGACGAGCTGAGGTCCCTCGGCGAGCGGCGGGCGTTACCTGAAGAAGGCGAGACTCGGTCGTCCAGCGTGTCCCCAATGTCGATTTCCGAATCAGGTCGCGCTCGTCTCCGGGACATCCCCATGACCCGTCGTCGCTGGATCGCCAGGCTGGTCGCGGTGATCCTCACCGGCCTCTCTACGGCTGCCTGGCTACTGGGTTATCTCGGGTCTGCCTACAACATCCAGGTAGCGTTGTTCGCCCTCCCCCGGGAATTCGGTCGCTCATTCCTCTCCGATTTCCAGCTCTTGCTCTTGCAGATCACCGCTCCCATTTTCGCTTGGGGAATCTGGGGCGTCATTACCGCTCGAGAATGGCGGCGATGGAGTCGGGCGCACAAGGTCGGCTCCCCGAGCCCCCCCGGGTCCGAAATTGCTCCCTCGCAGGTCCCTGGGACCAGCTCATCCCCGGTTCGGGGCGATTCAGAACCGGTTCGAAAGCAAACCCTCCGGCGGCTCTTGTCCTATTTGAGGCCCCACTGGCCGTATGCGGCCGGGGTTATGGCGGGACTCGTCATCGCCGCCCTGATGGACCTGACGCAAGTGTGGATCCTCGCGTTTCTCTTCATCGGGCAAGTTGTTCGGCTGGGGCACGTGGAGCTCCTTCCAAATGTCCTCCTCCTGCTCGGCACGACCTTTGCCGCCAAAGAGGTCGCCTCGTTTGTCAAGGACTATCTGTCGGAGATCCTGGCTCAGAAGACCGTGCATCGACTCCGATCCGATCTATACGAGAACATCGAGCGAATGCCCATGAGCTTCCTCGATATGTCGCGGTCCGGTGAACTCGTCTCCCGGGTCGTCAGCGACACGAACGAAGTGGAAAGGGTCCTGACCGACAACGTCGCGGATTTCCTCACGAATGCGGTCATGGTCGCGGGCGCCCTCGGCCTACTGTTCTTCGTGAACGCGAGACTCGCTTTATTGGTCACGCCCCCCGCCCTCGTCATGGTCATCGTCGTGAACCGATTCAAAAAGTCCATCAAACAGACCTCGAGAAAAATCCGCGAAGCAGTCGCCGAACTCACCGCGAAGGCCTTCGAGGTCGTCTCCGGCCTCCGTATCGTGAAGAGTTTCAGGATGGAGCACCACGAGGCGAACGCGTTTCGCGATCGGTCCTGGGCGATCGCTCGGGCCAAGGTCCGCCTGGCTCGGCTTTCCGGAGCCTATTCCTCGACCGTGGATTTCCTCACCTTGTGCTCCCTCGCGGTGTTCGTCTGGTTCTCGGCGCCGGCGGTGATCAGCGGCGACCTGACAGTCGCAGTAGCGGTCGCCTTCCTCGGGTACATGGACAAGGTGTTCAAGCCCCTCGTCGTCCTGAGCAAGGTCAATTTCACGGTCCAAAAGGCCGTGGCGGCGGCCGATCGCATCTTCGAATTCATGGATGCGAAGGTGGAAGTCCTGGACGCCCCCGACAGTCTCTTCCCGCAAACGATCGAGGGACGCATCCAGTTCGACCGGGTGACTTTCGGGTATCGGCCGAACCGATACGTGCTGGAAGACTTCTCGTTGACGATCGAGCCCGGGGAGACGGTTGCGGTCGTCGGATCGAGTGGTGTGGGCAAATCCACGATCGTCAACCTGCTCCTTCGGTTCTACGAGCCGATCGCGGGCGGGATTTCGATCGACGGATATCCCCTCGATCGGTTGAGCCTGAGTTGCCTACGGAACAAAATCGGCCTTGTCATGCAGGAGCCGGTCCTCTTCTCGGGATCGATTCGGGAGAACATCATGTACGGCGACGTTGAAGCCTCGGAGGAGAACGTCGTACGAGCAGCACAGTCAGCGAACGCCCACGATTTCATCGTGGGCCTGCCGAAGGGATATGACACGCAGATTGGCGAGCGCGGGGTCACCCTGTCCGTCGGCCAGAGGCAACGGATCGCGATTGCTCGCGCCCTCCTGAAGAACCCGAGCATCCTCATCCTTGATGAGGCGACTTCGAACATCGACTCCGAATCGGAATCGCTCATCCAAGACGCGTTGCGCAAGCTTGCACAGCGCAGGACGATGATTATCATCGGGCACCGGCTTTCGTCGATCATGGACGCGGACCGAATCGTGGTGCTCGAAGACGGAGGCATCGCCGAGGTCGGGACCCACGAAGACCTCCTTGGGAGAGGAGGGGTCTACGCGCGGCTGTACGAAGCCCAGATCGATCGGGTAGCTCCGGAGGAGGCGCCCCACAACCAACTCGACGCCGTGTGACACCCACCAATCCGTTGTCATGCCACGCCGGAGGCTCACGCCTCGAAGACAGACCGAATAGTCACATGGGCCAAATTCGACAAGCGTCAAAACACCTGTGTGGTACAACTGGCCCAATATGTGTTACACTCGGGGCCAGATTGGCCGCAGTTGGGGGCGAGGCTTTGATATGACCGATCTCCTACGACCCCGGAGCGCATGAAGGGGATGGCCGCGACGAACCAGGGACGCCGCATGGGACCGTTCCATTTTCGCGGGAAGACGAAGGCTTTGATTCGGACGACCCGGAAGTTTCGAGGGGTCGGCATCCCCACCGACCACGTGTGGAAGGCCCCCGTGCAACATCGACATCCCGCGGAGCTTGGGCCGTGGACCGTCCGCGTGAAGTCCGATTCCGACAGGGAGTTGTTGGAGGAGCTGAGGAAGTCGTTGAATTGGATGAAGGCCCTCGAACGCCCGAAAACGGATCGGATTCCGAGGCAGGTGTCGGCCGAAGAGGGCGCCAAGGAACCGCGACGGATCCCAAGCAAGCGGCGCGAGGCGGCCATCCTCCGTCGGAGGGCCGTCGCCGTCCTCGCCCTCGCACTCGTCATCGCCATGGCCGCGGGTTGGGCTTTGTTCCAGAAAGGAGCGGTCGTAAAGAGCCCTTTCGATTTCTCCCAGCCGCGCTGGAAAGACGAGTCCGCTACGCACTTCACGTTTGCGGCCGCGGGAGACTTTGGAGGACCGGACAACAACGATTCCGTCGGCGTCCTAGGACGTGCTCGAACGGCTGGCATGTCGTTCTTCCTCGCCCTCGGCGATCTGGGGTACACGACGGATGCGTCGGGTTGGTGCACGCAAATGAAACGGGTCCTGCCGGAGATCGTCATCGTCGCCGGGGATGACGGGAGCAACGTGGGCGGCAACATGTCGGGGTACGTTGGGAGCTGTCCGTACCCGCTCTCCTCCCCGATGGTCTTGGGCAACGGGACTCCCGGCTACGGGTACGAGTATTACTTCGACTACCCTCGGGACAGGCCCCTCGCGCGATTCATCCTGCTCTCGGCCGGGCTCAAGGGTGTCAATTACAACTACGGCAAGAACTCACCGCATACGGAGTGGGTCGAGGACGCCGTCGCGAATGCCCGAGATGCGGGCATCCCTTGGGTCATCGCGGGGGTCCACAAGGAGTGTATCACCGTGGCCAACGATGGCCACTGTCCTATGGGCCAGTACCTCTTCGACGAACTTCTGGAAGCCCACGTGGACTTGATATTGGTTGGTCACGACCATGTGTACGAGCGGAGCAAGCAGCTCAGGGTCTCGTCGAGCTGCGAGTCCGTCAACTCGACGAACCGGTTTGATCCTTCCTGCGTCGCAGCGAATGGAACCCGAGGCGCCTACGCGAAAGGCAAAGGCACTGTCGTCGTTGTGCAAGGCGTCGGAGGGCGAAGCTTCGACAACGTGTCGATTGACGGAGGTGACCGGGAGCTGGGTTACTTCGACGCGGTCATGGGCGCCAATGCGAATACCCAAGGGCGGCTGTCCGGCTTCGGGTCCGTGTTCTACGAAGTGGAGGCTGATTCGATCGCAGCGAAAACCGATTTCTGTCCGCCCGAGTCGACTGCGACCGAAGGGCGTTGCACGTCGAATCCCGGCTCGGTGTTTGCGGACCACTTTGCGATCTATGCTTCCGCCGGTTTACAGTCTTCGTCGGATGTGCGGGCGTCGTACCTCGAGCGTGGTGTCTCTCCGGTATCGGGCGCCTCGTCCGTCCTTCCAGAGCCGGAACAAAATGGATTCGAACAACGGGCCATCGTCCTGCCGAGAGGTCACATCCTGTATCTTCACGTCGCGAGGGGACCTTAGCCGGGTTCGATACATGGGGCATCGGCTCTAGAGGAGCGGGGTAGCAGCATCCTAGTGGCCCAGGCTGTCGCGGGTGGAAAGGGTTTTCGTCTTCCGTGCCGATATCCCGAAACAATGGATCTCCGCACCCTCGTCGACCGGGACATTGCCCTGACAGAACGCGCCCTCGGGAAAGCCAAGATTGCGGTGCCGGAACGGTCTCACCTCCGGAAGTGCGCGGACGACTTCGTGACGATGGCCCGGGCGTATTGCGCGGACGCGAAGCACTTCCGGGACGCGGGGGAGCTGGACAAGGCCCTCGCGAACATCAACTACGCCCACGGTTGGCTCGATGCCGGGGCGCGACTCGGCCTCTTCGACGTTGGCGGCGACGACCAGCTCTTCACACTGAGCGAGTGATCAAAGGACCCGCGCACCTACGTTGTCGACCTCGCATCGCTGCAGGGTGCCGAACTTGCGGTAGAGGGTCGCGAGCTGCTCCGTGTTCCCGGTGGCGAAGACCGAGTTGCCGAGCATGGCCATCGTGGCCCGCCCGAACATCCGGGAAGCGTGAAGGACCTCGAGGACCGTCCGGTTCGCAAGGCCTGTTTCCTGAGCAAATCGAATGCCCAGATCGAATAGTCTCTCGAGGGTCGGCCCTTGTGCGAATTCATCGACGAAGCTCCCACCCACGCGATTGATGGCGGCGATTTTCCCCGGATCTCGCAGGACTCCCCGCGTCGGCATTTCTGGACCGAGCACCGCAAGGAGAAGATCAGCCTTCATCGGAAAGGTCCGGACTTCTCCGTGGCCCGGCGCTCCCGGTTTCCAGCGAAGATCCATTCCTCCAATCGAAGCCGGGACGACGTCCCCGAGACCCGTGCCACACTCGACCTCGGTCTCGTGCGCGAGGGCGACGAGTTCCTGGCGGGACACTCCCGAGCCGAGGGCGTCGTTCATCGCGAGCGCCGTGCTGAGGGCCGCCGCCGCGCTGACTCCGAACCCCTGGGACACGGGCAGCGGCGTCTCGCTCAAGATCTTGATTTCCATGGGGCGAGGGCCGACCATTTTTTCGACGACGCGCCGGGTGACCTCGGCCGGCCGACGTCGCTCGTTCACGAGGATGTCAATCGCCGGCCGCGAGGCGTCTCGTGCCTTCGCAACTGTCTGGACGCCAAGGCTCAATGAGAGGCCGGCGCCACGAGAACCCTTCGCTCGTGGGTTCGGATTCTCAACGACCTCGAAGAAGGCCGTGACATGTCCGGGGCAAAAGGCCTCACCCTCGGACACCATGCAGGATTGCCCGCCAAATCCGCTCCGCCGCGAGCGCTTTCGATCCTTCGAACGACTCGGAGTGACCTTTTCGGTCGAAGATCGTGATCGACGTCGTGTCTCCCTTGACCTGCGACACGTCGTTCGCCACGACGAAATCCAGCTCCGCTTCCTTCGCGAGGACCATCGCCTTCGTCTTCAACTCCGCCTCGCTGATCCCGGCCTCCGCTTTGAACCCGACGAGAGCCTTTCGCGTCCCTTTCCGGAATTGCGCCAGGAGTTTCGGGGTCGGTTCCAACTCGAGGGTCAGCCCGCCTTTCCGACTCGGGATTTTTCCTTTCTGTTTTTTCGTCGGCGTGAAATCCGAAACGGCAGCGGGCACGAGACAGATTTCCGCGTCGGCCTTGTCTGCCATAGTCGCGAGGCTCTCGGTCGTATCGAACGACTTGGAGGGCAACCACGTCGGAACCGTCGTCTCATGGCGGCCGAGCCATAGCTCCACGTCGGCGCCATGCTCGAAGGCGGCCTTCGCGAGTTCGATTCCGGTCCCCCCGGTCGATCGGTTCGTCACCACACGGACGTCGTCGATCGGCTCGACGGTCGCTCCGGCGACGACGAGGACACGCATGTCTTGAAGGTCCCTCGGCCCGAGACGTCGGAGGACCCTCGCGACGATCGTCTCCACGTCCGCCATCTTCGCCTTGTCCTCCTCCCGCTTCGCCTCGACCAATTCCACGCCCAGTTCTCGCAGCCGACGGATGTTCGCCGCGGCCGCGGGATTGTCCATCATAGACTCGTGGGCCGCGGGAGCGAGGAGAATCGGGATGCCAGAACCGAGGGCGTTGGCCGCATAGGTCGTCACGGTCGTGTCGTCGATCCCTTGGGCGATTTTCCCCATCGTATTCGCCGTGCACGGCGCGATTAGGAGGAGGTTCGCCTTCCCGTCCCGCCCGCACATCGTCAGGTACTCCATCGAACCGGTGATGGCCGTGACCACGGGATTGCCGGTCGCGAACTGCAGGGCGTTGGGATGAACGATTTCGGTTGCGGATCGAGTGAGGACGGCGTGGACCTCGGCACCGTGGCGAATCAACTCGTGCGCGAGCTTCACCGTCTCGACGGCCGCAATGCTGCCCGTGATTGCCAGGACGATCGTTTTGCCCTGGAGCTTCATGCTCTTCCGTCCACGGAGACGGTCGGCGGGATGCATTCTCTCAACGATTTCTCATGCGCGATATATAGCTATGGGCTTCGTTCGAACGAAGGGGGCGAACGGTTGGTCTCCGGGGAACCTTTAATCCGCCCGTTCCGTTAGCCCCCGCCGCTCCGATGGATTACGCGACGACGCTCGAACATCTCTATCGTCTCGAGCGGTTCGGGATCAAGCTCGGCCTCGAGAACATCCGGCGGCTCCTGTCGCTCCTCGGAGATCCGCATCGCGACCTGAGGATCCTGCACGTCACCGGGACGAACGGCAAGGGATCCGTGTGCGCCTACGCCGCCTCCGTATTGCAGCAGGCGGGCTATCATGTCGGCCTGTACACCTCGCCGCATCTCGTGCGGTTCAACGAGAGGATCCAGGTCGACCGGACCCCGATCGCCGACGACGACGTCCTCCGGCTCTGGTCGGGGATGCAGCCCGCGATTCAGGCGATGACCTCGGCCCGGGCGATCGATCATCCGACCTTCTTCGAGGTGGCGACCGCCATGGCCTTCGAATACTTCCGCGAGCGTCAGGTCGACGTCGCGGTGATCGAAGTGGGAATGGGAGGCCGGATGGACGCCACGAATGTGGCGGACGGCCTCGTCTCCGTCATTACCCGCGTGGACCTGGAGCACACCGAACACCTCGGAAGGACCGTGAACCGGATCGCCCGGGAGAAGGCGGGAATCATCAAGCCCTCGTCGCGCGCCGTGACCGTCGAGCAACCCGCTCTGTCCGTCATCGAGGCCCGCTGTCGGGAGGTCCACGCTCCTCTTTCCGTCGTCGGCCGGGACGTGTATGCGGAACGCGGCGCCCGGGACCTGAAGGGCCAGGACCTGCGCGTCCGCGGATCCTTTGGAGAGATCGAGGTCCACACGCCGCTGCTGGGGGCCTTCCAGGCCGAAAACGTCACGCTCGCGGTCACCGCCCTCACCGAACTTCGGCAACAAGGATTCGCCGTCTCGGACGATGCGATTCGAAGGGGCATCGCATCGACCCACTGGCCCGCACGCCTCGAGCCCGTCCGGGAGCGACCTCTCGTCCTGGTCGACGGCGCCCACAATCGGCCCGCGACGGACGCTCTTGCGACCTCCATCGCCGACCTGCTCTCGAATCGAAAGATCTCCCTCGTCGTGGGCATCTTGAACGACAAAGACCTAAAGGGGATGGCCGCCGCCCTGGGTCCCCTCGCATCCCACGTGTACGCGTGCCGACCGAAAACGCATCGGGCGTTCGCGGCCGACGAGGTCGCCTCGGCTTTCGCACCCTACGCCAAGGCCGAGTCCATCCCCCTTGTACGGGACGCGATCGACGCTGCGATCTCGAATGCAAGCGAGGAGGACGTCGTGCTGATTACCGGATCCATCTACACGGCGGGGGAGGCCCTTGACCACCTCGGCGTCCATCCGTGAGCGGATCCCCTTCATCATGCGGGACCTCGCGGCTCGATACCTCCCCGCAGGGGACCTTCATCAAGGAGAGACCGCCCTCGCGAAGATCGTCGCGGAACGGGAAGATCCGTTCCTCGTCCTCATTTCGACGATCCTGTCCCAGCGAACTCGAGACGAGATGACGGAGCGGGCGTCGCGACAGCTGTTCGCGAAATATGACACGCCCCGCGCCCTCGCGGATGCAGATCCCGGGGATCTCGAGCGCTTGATTAAGCCGGTGGGGTTCTACCGGCAGAAGGCGGTCCAAATCCAAAAGGTTAGCCGGGTCCTCCTCGATCGATATGGGGGCGACGTGCCGGCAACCTACGACGAGCTCATTGCGCTTCCCCAGGTCGGGCCGAAGACCGCGAACTGCGTCCTCGTCTACGGCTTCGGAGAACCGCGGATCCCGACGGACACCCACGTCCATCGCGTGAGCAACCGGCTCGGACTCGTTCGCACGAAGACCCCCGCGGCGACCGAGAAGCGACTGATGCGCACCGTCTCGAAGGAGTACTGGCTCCATATCAACGAGCTGTTCATCCGTTTCGGAAAAGACCTCTGTCGGCCAATCGGCCCCCAGTGCCCGCGGTGTTCCTTCACGGACTTCTGCCGGTTCTACCCACGGACAAAGTGGGGGAAACTGGTGTCGAAGACCGCCCGACGAGCGCAGGTTCATCGGTCTCGACGACCTTCCAGGACCCATGATTGATCCGGCAGAACGCGCGAAAATCTATTCCGTGCTGGATGGCCGTTCCGAGGATTTTGTAACCCTGCTGTCGGACTACATTCGCGTTCCGACGATTTCGGCCCACGGGACCAAGTTTCAGGAAGGCGCTGAAGCTACGCGGAAGGTCCTTGAGACCGCGGGGGCGACCGCCCGTTTGGTCCCCGAAAAGGGTGGCCCGCCGGTCGTCATCGGCGAGATCGAGGATGATTCGACTTCACCTTGGGTGATCCTCTATAACCATTACGACGTCCAGCCCGTCGATCCGCTTGACGAGTGGACGTCCGATCCATTTGACCCCGTCGTCCGGGATGGCAAGCTGTACGGCCGAGGTGCCTCGGACACGAAAGGGAACACGGTCGCGCAAGCCCTCGCGGTGCAGGCGATCCGAGAAGTCGTTGGTCGCCTCCCGGTAAACGTCCGGTTCTTCATCGATGGCGAGGAGGAGAGTGGAAGCCCGCACCTGCTGCCGTTCGCAGAGGCCCATCCGGAGTTGTTCCGGGGCCTCGGGGCGACGATCGAGGCGGCCGCACACACGCGAGACGGGAAGCCCTCCATCAGCCTCGGCTCCAAAGGTATCCTGAGCGTCGACCTCGAGGTGCGGACGTCCAACGTGGATCAGCATTCGTCCTTGGCGACCGTCATCCCGAATGCCGCGTGGCGGCTCATTGCGGCCCTTCGCAGCCTGCGGTCGGAGAATGGAAAAATCCTCATCGCCGGTTTCTTGGACGGTGTCCCTCCTCCCGACCCGGAGATGCTCCGGTATCTACGAAAGAACACGTCGGATCCACTCTCGTACAAGGACGAGTTCGGGGCTCGGGAGATCTTCGGCGGGAAGACTCGCTACGCGCGTCTCAAGCGGGCTGCGTACGGCACGACCTGCACGATCGACGGAATTTGGAGCGGCTATATGGGGCCGGGCCACAAGACCGTGAACCCGGCCGTCGCTCACGCGAAGCTCGACTTCCGCCTTCTTCCGGGACAGAGGCCCGATGCGATCTTCGACCGACTCGTTGCCCATCTCCGAACCAAAGGGTTCTCGGACGTCAAGGTCGACAAAGACTCCGTGTTCGAACCCGCCTCCTGTGCAATCTCGGAACGCCTTCCGCAGGCCATTTTGGCCGCGACCCGGGAAGTCTACGGCACGGAGCCGAACGTGTTCCCTTGGTCCTACGGCTCCTCGACCACGTGGTACTTCACTCGGATGGGGACGCCCGCTCCCCACGGGCCGGGGGTCGGATACCAAGGGAGCCGCGCCCACGCCCCGAACGAGCAGATTCGCCTTCAGGACGCCGGGCGCTCGATGAAGGCCACGGCCGGGATGCTCATGGTCCTCTGATTGACCCGTGGGGTCCTTCGACAGCGATTAGCTCGAGATGGCGTCCGACCGTCAAGACCGAAACGCGAAGCGACGTCGCGGGTTCTGAAATTTGAATGCCTAGGTTTCATATTGTCCATCTCCACTGCGGGACGCGTCATGCGAATTGACCTGATGGAATTTCTTCCTGTGACCCTGCAACGAAAGGAGGCGTTTACGATCGCAAAGGCATCGTCCGCGATTTCGGAAGTGGTGTTCCTCGCCGTGCATTCAGGGAAGCGCACCGGACACGGGGTGGCTGCGCCCACGGATGTCACCCGCGAGAACGTCCACTCCGTGCTCAACACCCTTCAAGCCTTCTCCCGGGCCCTCCCGGGCGTGGAATTCGAGAAACCGTTTCAGCTCCAAGAGCGGATGGACAAGCTCGCCGCGAATCAGCCCAGCGCGCGGGCCGCCCTCGAAATGGCGTTGTTCGACCTCGCCGCTCAGGCGGCCGGCGTACCGCTCTACGCCTACCTGGGAGGTCGGCGGGATCGGATGCCGACCGACATGACGATCGGGATCATGGACACGGATGCCGCCGTCGACCGGGCCCGGCGATGGGTGCAGGTCGGCTTTCAGGCCCTGAAAATCAAGGTCGGGCGGGATTGGAAGGCCGATGCGAAACGCGTGAAGGCGATCCGTGACGCCGTGGGCAAGAAGGTCGAGCTCCGCGTCGACGGGAACCAAGGTTACTCGTGGACCGATGCGCTGGCCTTCGCGCGGTATGCTCGGTCCGAGGATGTCGCGTTCTTCGAGCAGCCGGTCTCCGTCGACGATTGGGAAGGGATGCGGGCCCTGACCGAATCGTCCCCGATCCCCATCATGGCCGACGAGATGGTCCTCACGCCTGAGGACGTCAAGAAACTCCGATGGAGCAACGCCGCGCGCGCCGTGAATATGAAGCTGATGAAGCACGGCGGCATCTTGCGGTCGATGGAAATCAACACGCTCTGCGAATCCGCCGGCTACCCGACGATGGTGGGATGCATGGGCGAGCCGCAGCTCTCGATCGCCGCCGGCCTGCACTTCGCGCTCGCGCAGAAGAACGTGCGGTGGCTGGACCTCGATTCACACTTCAAGTTCGCCTCGGATCCCTCATCCGGCTTGAGGTTCGAGAACGGGCAATTGATCGCGCCTTCCGGGCCGGGCCTGGGCATCGACGTGCAATTCCCGAACTGAGCCACGCTCTCGCCTAGGCTACGCCGGCGAAGACGGTTCCCCAACCGCCTCCGCTTCCTCTTTCGGTCGCACGAGTCGCACGACGGCGGTGACCTTGTCCCCTTCGTTCAGGCGCTGGATCCGCACGCCACGCGCGGCCCGTCCGGTTTCGCGGATATCCTGGACGGGACACCGGATGACGATGCCACCGACCGTGGTGACCAAAAGCTCGTCGTCGGCCTCGACTTCGAGGACCGCGACGACAGGGCTCTTCGCGATCTTCATGTTCGTCGTCACGACGCCCTGGCTCCCGCGCCGGGTCTTGCGGTACTCCTTCACCTTCGTCCGCTTGCCGTATCCGGTCTCGAGGACGGTCAGGAGTTCGGCCTCTTCGCTCCGCACGAGGGCCATCGAGATGACGCGATCCTCTTTTCGGAGCCGCATCCCACGGACGCCCGCCGCGGTCCTCCCCATCGGGCGGACCTCGGTGAGCGGGAACCGGTTCGCGTAGCCCCCGGCGGATGCCAGGATGACCTCCTCGTCTCCGTCCGCGATCCGGGCCTCCACGAGTTCGTCCCCGGGGTTCAGCGCGATGGCCCGGATTCCCCGGATGTTCGGTCGCTTGAAGGAATCGAGGCGCGTCCGTTTGATCTTCCCGAGTTTCGTCGCGAACACGATCGTGCGACGTTCGTCGAACTCCCGCACCGCGATCATGTCCAGGATCCGCTCACTCGGTTCCAATCGCGGCAGTAGGTTCACGATCGGCTTGCCTTTGGCATAACGACTTCCGACGGGGAGCCGATAGGTCTTGAGCCAGTAGCACTGCCCCTCGCTCGAGAAGAATAGGATGTAGTCGTGGGTCGACGCCGTGAAGAGGTTGACGACGAAGTCCTCCTCCTTCGTCTCCATCCCCGTCACTCCTTTGCCGCCCCGACGCTGCGTATGGTACATCTGCGACGGAACGCGTTTGATGTAGCCCGTGTTCGTGATCGGGACGACGACGTGCTCGTCGGGGATCAGGTCCTCGATCTCCATGTCGAAGGCCTCGGCCTCGACTTTCGTCCGGCGTTCGTCTCCGTACTCCTCCTTCATCTCGAGGAGCTCGGCCTTGATGATGTCCAAGACCTGTTCTCGGGAGGCGAGGATGGCCTCGAGTCCCTCGATGTTCTTCTTGAGGCCCGTCTGCTCGGCCCGGAGCTTCTCGATCTCGAGTCCGGTGAGCTGCCGCAAGGCCATGGCGAGGATCGCCTTCGCCTGCGCCTCGGACAGCAGGTACCGGCTCGTGAGTCCGGCCTCGGCCTCCGCCGCATCTCGGGCCCGCCGAATCAGGCGGATCACCTCATCGAGGTGGTCGACCGCGGTGATGAGACCCTCGACGATATGGAGCCGCTCGCGGGCCTTCCGGAGGTCGAACTCCGTCCGCCGCCGGACGATCATGACGCGATGGTCGACGTGGGATTGGAGGACCTCTTTCAGCGTCAGGACCTTCGGCTCGCCGCCGACCAGGGCCAGGTTGATCACGCCGAAGGTCTGCTCCATCTGCGTGTGATGGTACAGCTGATTCAGCACCACATCTTCGACGGCGTCGCGCTTCAACTCGAGGACGACCCGCATGCCTTCCCGGTCGCTCTCGTCCCGGAGGTCCACGACGCCCTCGATCTTCTTCGACTTGACCAGGAGGGCGATCGATTCGACGAGGGCCGCCTTGTTGACGAGGTACGGGATCTCCGTGATGACGATCCGGGCCTTGTCGTGGCCGGCCTCCTCAACGTGCGCCGCCGCCCGGATGCTGATCAGCCCGCGGCCGGTCTTGTAGGCCTCAGTCACGCCCGCCGCTCCGTACAGGATGCCGCCCGTTGGGAAATCCGGACCCCGGATGGGCCCGGCCTCGGGGTTGTAGAGGTCCTGCAGCTCCGCGGCGGGATTGCCGATGAGGAGGACCAGGGCGTCCACGACTTCGCCGAGGTTGTGCGGCGGGATGTTCGTCGCCATCCCGACCGCGATCCCGCTGGATCCGTTCACGAGCAGGTTCGGGAACTTCGACGGCAGGACGACCGGTTCCCGCATCGTCCCGTCGAAGTTGTCCATCCAGTCGACCGTGTCCTTCTCGAGGTCTTGCAGGATCTCTTCCGCGACCTTCGAGAGCCGGCATTCCGTGTACCGCATCGCGGCGGGCTCGTCCTCCGTGCTGCCCCAGTTCCCCTGCCCCTGGACGAGCGGGTAGCGGAGGGAGAAGGCCTGCACCATGCGCGCGAGGGCGTCGTAGATCGCAGTGTCGCCATGGGGATGGTATCGACCGAGGCAGTCCCCCACCACGCGCGCGGCCTTCCGCCATTGGCTCGTCGACGACGCGCCCGTCTCGTTCATCGTGTGCAGGATGCGCCGCTGGACCGGCTTCAGTCCGTCCCGGACGTCCGGCAGGGCCCGGCCCACGATGACGGACATCGCGTAGTCGATGTACGACCGGTGCATTTCCTCTTCAATCGGTCGCGGTCGGATTCGCCGCGACGGTTCTTGCGTGGCCTCGTCCGGCATCGCTCACCTAGATGTCCAGGTTCAAGACTTCCTTCGCGTGTTCCTGGATGTATTGCCGGCGGGGCTCGACCGCCTCCCCCATCAGGACGGAGAAGAGGGCGTCCGCGGCCGCCGCATCGTCGATCGTGACCTGTTTGAGGAGGCGCCGGTCCGGGTCCATCGTGGTTTCCCAGAGCTCTTCCGCGTTCATCTCCCCAAGGCCCTTGTAACGCTGGATCACAAGGCCCTTTTCGGACAGCTTTTTCACGAGCTCCTCCCGCTGTCGCTCCGAGTACGCGTAATGGGTCTCCTTCCCCTTCCGGATCTTGTAGAGGGGCGGTTGTGCGATGTATACAAAACCCGCGTCGATCAGTGGCCGCATGTACCGGAAGAACAAGGTCAGCAACAGGGTCGTGATATGCTGCCCGTCGACGTCCGCGTCCGACATGCCGATGATCTTGTGGTATCGGACCTTGCTCAGGTCGAACTCGTCGGCGATGCTCGCCCCGATCGCGGTGATGAGCGTCCGGATTTCCTCGTTCTTCAGCATCTGGTCGAGCCGCGCCTTCTCGACGTTCAGGATTTTCCCGCGGAGCGGTAGGATCGCTTGGAATTCGCGTCGGCGCCCTTGCTTGGCCGAACCGCCCGCGGATGGTCCTTCGACGATGAAAAGCTCCGATTTCGCGGGATCGCGTTCCTGACAATCGGCGAGCTTCCCCGGTAGGTTGAATCCCTCCAGGAGCCCCTTGCGGCGCGTGAGTTCACGGGCCTTCCTCGCGGCCTCCCGGGCCTGCGCCGCCAGGACGGCCTTGCCGATGCAGATCTCCGCCACTTTCGGCGTCTCGTTGAAGAAATCCGTGAGCTTCTCGTACACGATCGACTCGACGATGCCCTTGACCTCCGAGTTGCCGAGCTTCATCTTCGTCTGGCCCTCGAACTGAGGCTCGGGGATCTTGAGGTTCAGGATCGCGGTGAGGCCCTCGCGGACGTCGTCGCCTTCGAGGCTCTCGCCCTGCTTGAGGTACTTGTTGTCCTTCGCGTACTTGATGAACACGCGGGCGAGGCCCGCCTTGAACCCGACGAGATGGGTGCCGCCCTCGACCGTGTCGATGTTGTTCACGAAGGTGAAGATCGACTCGTTGAAGCCATCGTGATATTGCATCGCGACTTCGACCAGGGTACCGTCGGACTCCTTGGCGAATCGGATCGGATCCGCATGCAACGGAGTCTTCGCCCGGTTGATCCACTTCACGTATTCCGAGATTCCACCTTGGTACTGGAAGGAGTCCCGTCGGCCCCGGATTTTGTCCGTGATCGTGATGAGGAGTCCGGCGTTGAGGAATGCGAGTTCCCGGAGGCGGGCGGCGAGGATCTCATAGTCGAACTCGATCTCCTCGAATATCTGAGAGTCCGGACGGAACGAGATCGTCGTCCCGGTGCCCTTGGCACTGCCGACGACTTCCAGATTCGAGGCCTTCTGGCCCCGTTCGAAGCGCATCCGATGCTCCTTGCCTTCCCGCCGGACGCGGACCTCCAGCTTCTCGCTCAGGCCATTGACGACGGACAAACCGACGCCGTGGAGGCCGCCGGAGACGCGGTACATCTTCCGCTCGAATTTCCCGCCGCTGTGCATGCGGGACAGGACTAACTCGACGCCCGGGACGCCGTACTTGGGATGAAGGTCGACCGGGATCCCGCGGCCGTCGTCCGCGACGGTCACCGAGCCGTCCGTATTGAGCGTGACCTGAATCTCTTTGCAGAAGCCCGCCATGGCCTCGTCGATCGAGTTGTCGACGACCTCGTGGACGAGGTGATGCAGGCCGCGGCTGTCGACGGATCCGACATACATCGCGGGGCGTTTTCGGACCGCCTGCAAGCCCTCAAGGACCTGGATCTGGCGGGCGTCGTAGGCGGTCTCTTCTACCATCTATTTCGCAACCTCAAGATTGGCTGCCAAGGCCCTCTCGCAGCCCATCCCAAATGACGCGCCAAGTATACGGTGGGTATTGATAAAGGTTCGGACCCTGGTTTCTATGGAGAAAACAGGCCCTTTGGACCGGTCTCTTTCTTTAAGTACTTTAGCACGGCCTCGAACAGCCCCCCATTCTCAACTTCGAGAATGGCGGAGAAGGGCCCCAAACGGGCCCAAAAAATCGCTTCATTTGAGCTTCCAACGGACGCCGTCGCGGGCATCTTCGAGCACGATGCCGACGGCCGCGAGCGCGTCCCGGATTCGGTCGGCCGTGGCGAAGTCTTTTCGCTTCCTCGCATCCTCGCGCAGTCCCACGATCAGGTCCAAGACGCCGTCGAGTCGGTCGGTTTCCGAAGGCTTCATTTGGAACAGGCCGAGGACGTCCCCGAACGTCCGAAAAGCCTCGGCGGCACCGTCGAGCGGTCCTCGGCCGACGCCACTCTCGATCGCCTTGTTCACGTCCCGCGCAAATTCGAATAGGACCGCAATCGCCTCGCGAGTGTTGAAGTCGTCCGACATCGCGGCGTCGAAGGCCGCGAGAGAATTCTTCGTCGCATCTCGGAGCCCCGGATCCGCTTTCCCCTTCGGCGGCGCTCGGCGACGCTCAGCCTCGACCGAGCGAACCGTTTCCCGGAGGCGCTCGTAGGAGCGCTTGGCTTCTTCGAGCAGTTCGGGGGCGAAGTCGATCGGGCCTCGGTACTGCACGTTGATCAGGAAGAACCGGAGGACCTCGGGCTCGTATCGCTCGAGGGCCGCTTGGACTGGCCAAAAGTTGCCGAGGGACTTGTGCATCTCGGCGCCGCTCACCATGACCATGCCGCCGTGCATCCAGTACCGGACGAAGGGTGTGACACCGGTGAAGGATTCCGCCTGGGCAATCTCCGCCTCGTGGTGGGGGAAGGCGAGTTCCGTGCCGCCGCCGTGCAGGTCGTACTGCACCCCGAAGTGACGGATTGTGATCGCGGTGTCCTCGATGTGCCAGCCGGGCCGGCCCGGTCCCCAGGGACTCTCCCACGCCGGCTCCCCCGGCTTCTGGGCCCTCCAGAGGACGAAGTCCGCCGGATGCCGCTTGCGCTCCTCGATCTCGATGCGGGCACCCGGGCGGAGCTCCTCCACTTTCTGGCCGCTGAGTTTGCCCCATCCGGAGAAGGTCGTCGTGTCGAAATAGACGCTCTTGTCTTCCGCGACGTAGGCGTGTCCCTTCCTGATGAGGCCTTGAATCTGTTCCACGATCTCGTCGATGTAGTCCGTCGCGAACGCGTACACGTCGACCGACGTGCACTGCAGCCGCTCCATCACGTCCCGGAATTCCGCGAAATACTGCGCGACGATGTCGTCCCAGGCCCGCCTGGTCGACTTCATCTTCGCGATGATCCGGTCCTCGATGTCCGTCACGTTTTGTAGGTAGAAGACGTGGTAGCCTTTGGAGCGCAAGTACCGGGCGACGACGTCGAACGCGACGTAGGTCTTCGCGTGGCCCAGGTGGGTCTGATCCTGCGGCGTGATGCCGCAGACGAACATCGACACCCGCTTCCCATGGAGGGGGACGAACGCCTCCTTCTTCCGCGAGAGGGTGTTGTACACTCGAAGAGGCATTCTCTCTCCGGATGAGAGGAGCGTGTATTAAGGTTCTTTCCGAGGAAGCCCCGCGGCCCGACCATGCGCGACGGAGATCCTTTGTCAATGCGAATCGCGGACGCCTGACAACAGCTTATGGAGAGCGGGAGCGGATGCGGTCGGATCATGACGGGCCCCTTTCTCCTTCCGCGCGCGGCCCGTCGTCGTGCGTTCTGGCCTCGCGAGTTGCGGCGCGGAGCCTTGCTCCTCGGCGTGAGCGCCGCGCTCTTCTGGTCCTCCTTCGCAATCGGCCGATGGATCGTCTTCTTCCCCGAGTCCGGCCCGATCTACGTCGACCTGCTCCTCGGCTGGATTGCCGTGATCGTCCATGTCTCGGCGTGGCCAAATCTCTGGGTCGGTTTGCGCGACCTCCGCGGACGTCAGCCTCGCGACGACCACCCGGTCATCGCCTGGCGCTCCTTCCTGATGACGCTCGTCATGATCGTCGCCGCGGTGGTGGTCCTCCCGCTCGAGTACCACTCCCTCTCGGCGACGGATGCGTGGATCTTCGTCGCGTATGTGAGCGCTTTCCCATATCTGGGTTGGACGTTCGTCCCGATCCTCGCCCTTCACGGCGTCCTCTTCGGTCGGGTCGCTTGGTACCTCGAGTCTCGATCGCGGAGGATCGCGGACGCGGGGGCCATGCTCCTGTTCGCGGTCGCGGCGGCGACGACCGCGGTGATCTTGCAGAACCCTGGGGAGACCGCGTTCGTGCGTTCGTGGAGCGTCGGCCAGGGATTGCTTCCCGCGGCGGCCCTTGGCGGATATGTGCTCATCGCCCTCGGGATCACGGCTTCGTCCACGGCACCCTTCGCGCGGGTCCCATCATGGACTCCGCGGCGGACCCGGTGGTAGGCCTCAGGCCAGGGCCCGTCCCAGGTCGTCCTGCAGATCCTGCGGGTCCTCCAATCCGACGGAGAAGCGGACCAGGCCGTCGGTGATCCCTTGCGCCTGGCGTTGTTCCTTGGGCACGCTTGAATGCGTCATCGTGGCCGGGTGCTCGATGAGCGACTCGACGCCCCCCAGGCTCTCCGCGAGGATGATGATCTCGAGTTTTCGCAGGCGGTCCGCGACCTTGGCCGAATCTCGGAGTTCAAAACTGAGCATGCCGCCGAATCCGCGCATCTGTTTCTTCGCGGTCCGATGGCCCGGATCGTCGGGCAGGCCCGGATAGTGGACCGCGGAGACGGCCTTGTGGCCGCCGAGGAATCGAGCCATCGCCTGGGCGTTGGCGGAGTGCCGTTCCATCCGGATCGCCAAGGTCTTGATGCCGCGGAGGGTGAGCCAACAGTCGAACGGGCTCGGCACCGCGCCGAGGGCGTTTTGTGCGAACTTCAGTTTCTCGTACAGGTCTCCGCGGTTCATGATGAGCGCCCCGCCCAAGAGGTCCGCGTGGCCCCCGAGGTACTTCGTCGTGCTATGGACGACGAGGTCGACGCCGAGGCCCAAAGGGTTTTGCAACGCCGGCGACGCGAAGGTGTTGTCGCACACGCTGACCGCGTCGTGGGCCTTCGAGATCACGGCGAGCTCCCGCAAGTCGGCGACCTTCATGAGGGGGTTCGTGGGCGACTCCATCCACAACATCTTCGTCTCCGGGCGAAACGCATCCTCGACATCGACGAGGTCCCGCAGGTCCACGAAGGTGGACTCCACTCCGTACCCGCTCATGATTCGCGTGAAGATTCGATAGACGCCGCCGTAGCAGTCATCCGTCACCACCGCGTGGTCGCCTTTCTTGAGCAGGGTGAGGGCCGTCGTGATCGCGCCCATGCCACTGGAGAAGCAGAGGGCCTGCTGGCCCTCCTCGAGGGCCGCGAGGCTCTGCTGGAGCGCATCGCGGGTCGGGTTGTCGCCCCTCCCGTAGACGTAATCGTGCTGGACCTTCTGGGAGTACGTCGACGTCATGTAGATCGGCGGCGTGACCGCGCCGGTCCGAGGGTCCGGTTCCTGTCCGGCGTGGATGGCCTTCGTCGCAAAGTGCATCGCGATCGCCGCGGGAGGAGTCGCCCGCCTGGCGTAAAAGCCTTGCCTCAGGTCCGGCCCGCGAGGTACTCGATCACGTCGATGCGGGTGATGATCCCCTCGAGTCGGTCCTCCTTGCCGATGACGACGGCGGGGTTGCCGCGCATCAAGAGTTTGTAGACCTTCTCCAGGTCGGCGCCGGGTTCGACCAGAGGGAACGGCTTCTCCATGACCTTCGCGACGTAGTCGTCGTACATCTTCGGATTCCCGAGCAAAGCTTTCATGAGGATCTCTTCGCGCAAGCTTCCGACGAGGATCCCCGTGTCCAGGACCGGGAGTTGGGACACGTTGTATTGGCGCATCATGTCGACCGCTTCCCGCACTCGGGCCGCGACGTCGATCGTGACGACCCCGGGGATCGTCCGCTCCTTCGCCCTCAGGATCGTCATGAGGGGCGCGACCGGTTCCTCCAGGTACCCTTGCTCCTTCAGCCACTCCTCGTTGTGCGCCTTGGAGAGGTAGCGTTCCCCGGTGTCCGGCAGCAGGACGACCAAGACGTCCTTCGGGCCGAGGGTCTCCGCGATTCGGCGGGCGGCCACCACAGCGGCTCCGCTCGAACTGCCCGCGAGGATCCCCTCCTCGCGGGCGAGGCGCCGGGTCATCAGATAGGCCTCCTTGTCGGCGACTTTGACGACGTCGTCGATGTACTGGAACCAGGTGGATTCCGGGATGAAGTCCTCCCCGATCCCCTCGATCTTGTACGTGTGAGCTTTTATCATCTCCTTCTTATAGAAATAGTCCTTCAGGATCGAGCCGAGCGGGTCCACGCCGATGACCCGAACCTTCGGGTTCTGCTCCTTCAGGTAGCTGCCGACCCCGCTGATTGTTCCGCCGGTCCCCATCCCGCAGACGAAGTGGGTGACCGTCCCGTCCGTGTCTCGCCAAATCTCGGGGCCGGTCGTCTCGTAGTGGGCGCGTGGATTGGCCTGGTTGGCGTACTGGTTCGGTAGAATCGAATTCGGGGTCTCACGGTGGATCCGTTCGGCGACGCGGTAGTAGGAGTCCGGATGGTCCGGCGGGACGGCGGTCGGCGTGACGACCACGCGCGCGCCGAAGGCCTTCAGCAAGTCGATTTTCTCGCGGCTCATCTTGTCAGGCATCGTGAACACGGCCCGATACCCCTTGATCGCGGCCACCATCGCGAGCCCGAGCCCGGTGTTCCCGCTCGTCGGCTCGATGATCGTCCCGCCGGGCTTCAGCGTCCCCTTCGCCTCGGCGTCCTCGATCATCTTCTCTCCAATCCGATCCTTGACGCTCCCGCCAGGGTTCATCATCTCGAGTTTGGCGAGGACGAGGCCCTTCACACCGTCCATGATCTTCGGCAACTGGACGAGCGGTGTATTCCCGATCGTCTCGAGGATGTTGGAATAGTAGCGCATGGCCACCGGTGAAGATGCAAGACGGTTGACGTTATAAGAACGTACGCGCCGGGTCCCTTCACATCGGTTGGCGAGGCCATCCATCTAAGGGCGCGGGAGACAAACCGGGACGTGCCGGGGGAGGGAGTCGAACCCCCAGGAAACCGATCTGCAGTCGGTCACATTAGCCGCTCTGTCACCCCGGCGCGGCTCGCGCATCCGGGGAAACGGTATTGAAGCTTTGGAGCGGCGATCCCCACCTTCGGACGATGCGGTCCCGGGTGGCGCCAACTCCGCGTTCCGGGCAAGACCTTGCCCCACGCGCAGGTTTCGCTTCTTGCCGAAGCGGTTTGAACATTGTTTCAAAACGTATTAAGGACGACCCGCCGTTGTGTTACTTTACCGCTTGCTCAAGGGGAGGCATGTGATTGGGCGCTGAACCGGAGGCAGAAAGCTCGTCCTCCGATTCCGGCGCCTCGCGTGCGTCGAGGGCCCTTCGATCCCGCTGGGGGAAAGTCGCCGCCGTCGCGGTCGTCGCCATCGCGGTGGCCGCCGCGTCGGCCTACGTGCTTCGAGCATCGAACCAGGCGCCGACGATCACTCAAGCAACCGTGAGTTCGGAGTTTGCGACCACCGGTCAGAGCCTGACCTTCGCCGGACAGGCGACGGATGCCGATGGGGATTCGCTCCGGTACACCTGGAACTTCGGCGACAATTCAACCGCGATCGGGGCGGTCGTGAGCCATGCATACTCGATCCCGGGTCGATACGTCGATCTCCTCACAGTGACGGACGGCCGAGGCGGCGAAGCGACCAACGACGCGAGGCTCCTGTTCGTCCAAGCCCAACTTCCTCCGTCGGAAATCGCATCCCCCTCCCGGCCGCCGAATGGTTCGTGCGCGACGGACTGCATCCTCGGTCCGGGGGCCGCGATCCTGACGGCGAACCAGACGACCGTCGTGACCGGGGCCGCCGTCCGGTTCAACGGGAACGCGTCCTGGGCTTACGGTTGGAATTGGAACAACGTTTCGAATCGATCCGAAGGCGGTTCCTCGGTCGTGATCCCTTCCGCGGACAACGGATTTCTCTTCACCACGTTCACCTACGGTTGGGGAGACGGGACACCGGAGGGCGGGGGGAGTTCCGAGACAGCCGGGGCGACAAGCCACGTCTTCACCTCTCCCGGGAATTTTTTCGTCCGCTTGACGCTGACCTTGCCCACCGTCTCCGGCGTGCAGACCTTGAGCGCCGGCTACACCATCCGCGTGACGCCGACGGTTCCTGTGGCAGTCCTGAAACATCCGGGAGTCTTCACGACGGCGACGTTCGGAGAACCGGATTCCCTCGATCCCGCCGCGGACATCGAGACCGCCGGCGTCGAGATCCTCCAGAACGTGTACGAGACCCTCGTTTGGTATGAACCGGGGGTTGAGAACGTCACCGTCCTCGTCCCGCGTCTCGCGATGGAGGTCCCGACCGCCGCGAACGGAGGCATCTCGCCCGATGGGAAGAACTACACCTTCACGATCCGATCGGACGTCAAGTTCCACAGCGGCAACGTCCTCTCGCCGGACGACGTCGTCTATTCGCTCCGTCGCGTCCTCGCCATGCACGACCCGAATGGACCTTCGTGGATCCTGGAACAGACCCTCACGAACTACGTCTCAAAGTACCTGAACTCTTGCGGAGCGGCCGCGAACCGGACCTGTTCGCTCGCGGACTATGCGGACACCGCGTTCCCGTCCCGGGCGGCGATCCCACCGAACATCCGAACGGTCTTGGAGGGCGCCGCCCAAGGGGCAAACTGGTCCGCGAAGCCGCTGAACCGATCCGTCGCGTGGGCCGTGAGCAATTCCACGGTGGAGAAGGTCGGGACAGACCAGGTCCGAATTCACCTCAGCCGACCGTATCCCGCGTTCCTCCAGTCGCTCGCTTTCACCGTCGGCTCCATCGTCGAGAAGGCGTGTGCCGCGACCTGGGACGATTGGGGGGCTCGGAATCCGATGCTGGACCGCCGCCGCGATTGCGGCACCGGCCCGTATGGGCTCACCGGATGGGTGCCAAACCAAGCGATCGTCCTGAGCCGCTTCGATGGATACTGGGGAAGCCCCGCGGCCCTCGAAGGGGTGCGCATCGAGAAGGCGAACGATGTCACGGCCCGAGAGTTCCTCCTGCTGTCCGGAGACGCGGACACCGCGGTCATCAACCATGATCACCAGTTCGACGTGATGAATCCGGACGGCACGCCGCGATACCCGTGGCTGCGGATCCCAAGTTCCCGACCCTCCCTCGACATCACCGTCTTCGGGTACAACCAGGCGATCAATGCGTCCGCCGTCCCCGACCCGCTGGAGGTCCCGCCGACGTTCTTCTCGAACCTCCATGTGCGGAAGGCGTTCAGCTATGCGTTCGACTACGCGGGATTCATGGACAACGTGACGTACAAGACGGGGATTCAGCTGCGCGGCCCGATCGCGAAGGGGGTCCCGGGCTACAACATGAGCACGCCGCTCTTCACGTTCAACCTCACGCGCGCCGCGTCGGAGCTCGGACAGACCCCCTACTGGACCTCCGGCTTCAACATCACCTTGTACTATAACGCGGGGAACACGGAACGCCGCCAGGGATGTCTCCTCCTCCGACAGGGCCTGCAGGCGTTGCATGATGAACTGGGTGCGGGGCCCATCTCCGTGGACGTCCGGGCCCTTGACTGGCCCGCGTACCTGAGGACCTTACGGGCTCGAGGCCTCCCGATCTTCTTCCTCGGATGGCGCGCGGACTACGCGGACCCGGATGACTACGTCCTCCCGTTCTTGAGGACCGGCGGCCTCTTCGCGAGCCGGTTAGGGTACAGCAACACCACCCTCGACGCCCTGATCGACGCCGCGGCGGCGGAGCTGAACCAGACGAAACGCGACGGGCTGTACCAAGACCTGTCGACGCGCGCGGTCTTGGACGACGTGCCGTACCTCTGGGTCTACCAGTCCCGGAGCTTCCATGTGGAGCGGGCCTGGGTGCGGGGCTATTACTACAACCCGATGCTGTCCGGCCTCGACTACCACCCTCTCTCCAAGGCCCTCGGCTGAGCTCGCCGACGGACCGTCCGCCGAATCGAAGCAGGATTCCCGAAACGATTCGAACGAATCTTTTTATTCGGTCCCCGCGGTCGGTCGGTCGAGATGGCGGATCTGAAGACGGTCACCGACACGATCCACGGGACGATCCGGCTCGAGCCACTCACCCTCGATCTGCTCGAGACGCTCGAGTTGCAGCGCCTCAACTCGATTCGTCAGCTCGGGTTGACGTACCTCGTCTTCCCGGGAGCGAACCATTCGCGGTTAGAACACTGCCTGGGCGTCGGCCATGTGGCGGGCGAGATGGCGAAGGCCCTCGAACTGACTCCCGCGGAACGGAAGCTCGTCCAGGCCGCGGGCCTCCTCCACGACGTCGGGCACGGGCCCTTTTCCCATACCCTCGAGCATGTGCTCAGCCGGGAACTCGCCGTCGACCACATGCACCTCACCCAGCGGATCATCACGGGCCAGGATGACAACGTCTCCCCGGAAGACCGGGCCGCGTTCCCGGAGATTCCGAGGATCGACGGAGTCCTCGAGCGCCATGGTGTGGACCCGGAAGCCGTCGCAGCCCTCATCCGCGGACCGTCGGAGAAGGGGGCGGCGTGGATCGTCCCCCGAGGCCGGAAGGAACCCTCCCGTTACCTGGCCCAGATCATCCACAGTCCCATGGACGCGGACCAGATCGACTACCTGATGCGGGACGCGCACTACACCGGAGCCTCCCACGGGACGATCGACTTCTCTCGATTGCTGCAGACCCTTCGAACGCACCGCGGAGAGCTGGCGCTCGATCGAAAAGGCCTCCCGGCGCTCGAGGGGATGCTCGTCGCGCGCGGCCTGATGTATTCGTCCGTGTACTTCCACAAGACCGTCCGCATCGCCGAGGAGATGCTCGCCCGGGCCGTCGAGCGTTCGGAGGCTCCGATCGCCGAGATTCAGAAGATGGTGGATCACGAGCTGCTGAACTGGCTCGTCCGCCAAGGACCGTTCCAGCGGGAGATCGCCTTGCGCCTCAAGTACCGCAAGCTGTACAAGCGCGTCTTGGCATCGGATCGGGACGAGCTGACCGCGGCGACGCGGTCCGTGCTCGCGACCTTCCACGACCCGAAGGAGCGGCGGCGAGCCGAGGACCGGATCGCCCGACGGGCAGGCCTGACTCCCGGCCAAGTGATCATCGACGTCCCTCTGCCCGAGTTGCTCCTGAGCGAGCCGCGGATCGCGAAGACCGAAGTCCCAATCCTCGACGACGGGAGCTCGAAGCCTTTTTCCCGCGTCAGCTCGCTCGGCCGGGCCCTCCAAATTCGCCAGGTCGTCGATTGGGTCGTCATGGTCGCGGCGCCTGAGAAGTCCGCGGCCTCGGTCCGAAAGGCAGCTGCATCGGTGCTGTCCGGTTGATCGCAAAACGACGCATGGCAACGGCGTTTGTCAACGCGGCGGACGTTCGTCGGACAACTTTTAAATAGCGTCCGCCGAATACGCGGCCATCTTGCGGGATGGGATGACCTCGCAGGTTCTGCAGGTGGCGGAATGAACTCGATGCTAGAGGATGTGCTCGCCCGGGAAGGGAGTGCTCCAGCGTTTGAAGACAGCCGGGTGGACGCCGAGCTCGAAGAGATGCTCAGCAAGATGCGGACCAACATCAAGATCATCGGCCTCGGTGGAGGAGGCTGTAACACGATCGCCCGCGTCTACGGCGAGGGGATTGTCGGTGCCGAGCTCTTTGCCTGCAACACGGATGCGCAACACCTGCTCCACATTGCGTCTCCCAAGAAGGTCCTCCTCGGACGGAGGATTACGAAGGGCCTGGGGGCCGGCGCCTTGCCGCAGATCGGCGAGGAGGCCGCCCGCGAGGCGGAGGAAGAGCTTCGCGCCATTGTCCAAGGATCCGACATCGTCTTCGTGACATGCGGCCTGGGCGGTGGGACTGGGACTGGGAGCTGCGGCTACGTCGCCCGACTCGCCAAGGAGATGGGCGCGCTCACGATCGCCGTGGTCACCCTCCCGTTCCGGGGCGAGGGCAAGCTACGCATGGAGAGCGCAGAATGGGGATTGGAGCGGCTCCGGGATGCGGCGGACACCGTGATCACGATCCCGAATGACAAGCTCTTGGACCTGGTCCCGCGACAGTCGTTGAACCTCGCGTTCAAGTTCGCGGACGAGGTCCTGATGCGGTCCATCAAAGGCCTGACGGAGATTATCACGAAGCCGGGTCTGGTGAACCTCGACTTCAACGACGTCAAGACGATCATGAAAGGCGGAGGCGTCGCCATGATCGGCCTGGGGGAGAGCCAGGCGGTCGGCGACAACCGCGCCGTCGAGGCGATCGAGGAAGCGATCAATTCGCCGCTGTTGGAGGTCGACGTCTCCACGGCCCACGGAGTCCTCATCAACGTGACCGGCGGGAACGACATGACGATTTCCGAGGCCGAGCGCGTTGCGGAGGTCGTCCAGTCGAAGGTGTCTCCCACCGCGCGGATCATCTGGGGCGCAACGGTGGATCCGTCCCTCGAGCACACGCTGCGAGTCATGCTCGTCGCGACCGGAGTGAAGTCCAAGCAGATCGTCGGGCGGCGCGATCCGTCCGAGGAACGGGTCCGCGTCGGCGTCGATGTCATCCGGTGAGCGCTCCGACCTCTCCATTTCACGGGAGGACGGAGCGGATCCCGCGAACCCGGAAACCTTTATTAACGCTCCCCCTTTACATCTCATTCGCGGTTGCTTCATTTGCTTCCTCGGGCAGCCGGAGGCCGAACCATGGATTCCATTGTGAGGGAAGTCGTCACCCGCTCCGGTGTGGAAACTCGGGTGCCCGAATCGCCCACCGCTTCGATCGGAATGGGGGCGGAAGACGCCGAGCTCGAGCGAATTCTCGCGAGCCTCCGGACGAACATCAAGATCGTGGGCATCGGAGGAGGCGGGTGCAACACGATCGACCGGCTCGTCGAATCCGGTATCGTCGGCGCCGAGCTGTTCGCGGCGAACACGGATGCGCAGCACCTGCTCGTCATCCGGTCCCCTCACAAGCTCCTCCTCGGTCGGCGCGTGACCCGGGGCCTCGGCGCGGGAGCGCTCCCGCAGGTCGGGGAAGAATCGGCCCGCGAAGCCGCGGACGAACTGCGATCCGTCGTCCACGGCGCGGACATGGTGTTCATCACCTGCGGCCTGGGCGGCGGCACCGGGACGGGAGGCGCCCCTGTGCTCGCCCAGCTCGCGAAGGAAGCGGGCGCCCTCACGATCGCCATCTGCACTTTCCCCTTTCGTGCGGAGGGCGCGATCCGCGCCGAGAACGCGGAGTACGGACTCGAGAAGCTACGCAGCTTTGCCGACACCGTCGTCGTGATCCCGAACGACAAACTGCTTGAACTCGTCCCGCGTCTAGCGTTGAACGCGGCGTTCAAGGTGGCGGACGACGTGCTCATGCGAGCGATCAAGGGGATCACCGAGGTCATCACGAAGCCGGGCTTGGTCAACTTGGACTTCAACGACATCAAGACGATCATGAAAGGCGGAGGCGTCGCGATGATCGGCCTCGGCGAGTCGGACACGGACAACCGGGCCGAGGAGTCGATCGAGGAAGCGATCAATTCGCCCCTGATCGACGTCGACATCAGCGGCGCGACTGGCGCCCTCGTGAACGTCACCGGCGGGAACGACATGAGCGTGGCCGAGGCCGAGAAGGTCGCGGAGATCGTGCAAGGCCGGATTGCACGGAACGCCCGCATCATCTGGGGCGCCGCCGTCGATCCGAGCCTGGAGCATCGGCTCCGCGTCATGCTGATCCTGACCGGGGTCCGCTCCAAGCAGATCCTCGGACCGGGCGAACACGTCCGCCCTCAGGGCGGCCTCGACATCGTGCGGTGACACCATGGCGGACATCGTCGACAAGAGCTGGGACGTCCAACGTCGGATCGAGGAGCGCGTCAAGCGCCTCGGGAAAGGGAAGTATGGCCGCGTCCTGAAGATGGCCCGGAAGCCGACCTCGGACGAGTATTCGAAGGTCGTGATGATCACGGGCCTCGGGATCGTCGCGATCGGCGCCCTGGGCTTCATCATCTACCTGATCATGCGGTACGGACCCGACCTCTTCCGCGGGCTCTTCGGAATCCTGGGGACCTGAACCGATGGGTCTCCTCGACGATCTCTCGAAACGGGAGTCGAAGCCCGAATCCAAGCCCGAGCCCCCAATGGCGGGCCACGCCGGCGTCCGCCTCGACCTGCAGGAGGAGAAGGTCAGCCTCACCGCCGGACAGGCGAAGGAATTCACGATGGCGGTGACGAACACCGGGACGGAGGACGACACGATCCGGCTCAAGATCGATCTCGTCTACCATTCCGAACTGCCCGATCCTCCGGAGTGGACCGTGAAGCTCTACGGGGTCGAGGACAAGGTCTGGGACGTGACCTTCACGAAAGTCACCGAGAAGGAGTTCATGCTCATCGCGGACGGCCAGCGCGAGATTACGCTCTCGGTCACCTGCCCGAAAGGCGCCCGGTACGGGGACCGCCTGAACGTCGTGGTGAACGCGATTTCCAAGGGAGATCCGGGAGCGTTCGACGCGAAGACGCTGAGCTTCAGCGCCCGCCAGGCGATCCTCGCGGTGAAGTCGTCCATCGGGCATGAGCGGGCGGTCGCCGATGCGATCTACGCGCGGGCGAGGGCCAAGGACGTCGGGGTCTTCTCGATCCTTGTGCCCGCGAACTTCCGCGGGTACGTGTACGTGGAGAGCATGAATCCGGACCGGCTCGAGGAGATCGTCCGAGGCCTCCGCCGGGCCCGCGGCGTCGTCAAGGGAGAGGGCGAGTCGACGGGCATTTCCTTCTCCGAGATCGAGGCCTACTTGACGCCGAAGCCAATCGTCAGCGGGATCATGGAAGGCGACATCGTCGAACTCGTCGCCGGGCCATTCAAGGGCGAGAAGGCCCGGGTGATGAAGATTGACGAGACGAAAGAAGAGATCACCGTCGAGCTCTTCGAGGCCATGGTCCGGATTCCGGTGACGGTGCGCGGCGACAGCGTCCGCGTCCTCCAGAAAGAGGAAGAGAAGTAGGCCGCAGGTCGGAGCCTCCGCTCGGTCCATCGGGCCAGGTGCCATCGGTCAGTGTCCGAAACGTTTATGCCGGAACGCTCACTGCGACACGCCCGGAGGCCGGTCCATCGTGGAGAAACTCCAGGTCCTCGTCGATGGCGGCAAGGCGACGCCCGGTCCGCCCCTCGGACCCGCGCTCGGTCCGCTCGGCGTGAACATCGTCGAGATCCTCAAGGCGATCAACGAGAAAACGAAATCGTTCGACGGGATGAAGGTCCCCGTCACCCTGCTCGTCGACCCGAAGACGAAGACCTTCTCCATCGAGGTCGGGACGCCGCCGACATCCGCCTTGATCACGAAGGAACTGAAGATCGAGAAGGGATCGGGAGACCCCGGCAAGACTCGGGTCGGCAACTTGTCCCTTCCGCAGGCGATCCGGATCGCGAACATGAAGGCGGACGCGACGCTGGCGAAGACCCTGAAGGCCCGGGTCCTCGAGGTCGTGGGGACCTGCGTCTCGATGGGCGTGACGGTGGAAGGAAAACTCGCGAAGGACCTGTCGAAGGATATCCAAAGCGGAAAGTTCGACAAGCAACTCGCGGGCTGAGTCCGGAGAGCCGTCGCCTTGTAAGTCCGTCGACCTCGATTCACGATCGAGGCAGGACCCGTTTCCCCTTCGGCTCCGCGAGATCGAGAAGCATCGCCTCCAGTTGGACGCGGACGAAGTCCATGTCCCCGACCCAGAGACCCTGGAGTTTGTCCGAGACGAATTGCCCGTCTCGGTAGAAGGAGTTCAGGATGAACACCTCGTGGTCGCTCGGGAACACGTAGGTGTGCGCGAGTCGGGTCTTGGAAAGCGGGCGAGCCGGAAAACGGAATTGGACGCGCACATTCCGGCTGAGGAGGCTCCCGAACTCCGCCAGGTCCGCTCGGTTGCTCTCGCTTAACACGACTCGCACGAGCCTACGCGAGCGCCCCAAAGCGTCGAAGAGCAGCCGAAGGATTTCCGGCGCCACCGGAAACGGGCTGACGCATAGGATCTGGTTGTCGCTCGAGAGGATGACCTCCCGCAGTTTGCGGCCGATCGATTCCGGTCCTTTGTAGATCCAGAGGTCCGCATCGGCCCCGCGGTTCTTGGGCGGGGGCGTCTCTTTCAGGCTGCCGACGACCTCGGCCGCGGCGAGGAGGTCGTCATGCCGCGACTGGCGCGCCTCTTCGCTGACGATTCGAGGCGCCCGGGCCCGATACCGATTTGGTCGCTCCTGGGAGACGTCGATCCAGCCCTTCGACTGGAGGGACTGCAGGACCCGATAGACGGCGGGGTACTGCACGCCGAGGAGCTGGCTGACCTGCTGGGCGGTCGACGGTCCGTGCTGGAGGAGGTGCAGGTATGCGTCCGCTTCCTTCCCCGTGAGCCCGAGCGTCTCCAGGGCCCGGACGGAATCCTCCTCCCTCATCGACTGCGTCACCGCGGATTGGTACAAAAGGATTTGCGGGTTATCATTCCCCCGATGATAACTTGCCCAGGTCGCTTGGTTGGATTGCGACGGTTAAAAGACTATGCGACAATCTTCTAATGGCATCCGAACCGTTTCCGCCTGCGGGGTTGAGGCGGTGGCGACAGGCGACGCGTTCGTACGGAGATCCTCAGGTCTCGTCCGGAACATCAGCGCGCGGGACGCGCTCATTCTGAATGTCATGTTCATGGCGCCCACGGCCATCTTCGTGTACGGCATCTGGGGCGCGGGTTCGTACCCCGGCATCAACCTCCCGGTGACGGCCCTCCTCGCGATTCCGATTAGCCTCGTGGTGGGACTGTTCTACGCCCTGTATTCCGTCGCGATGCCTCGGAGCGGCGGCGACTACATCTGGGTCAGCCGCACGATGCATCCGACGGTCGGGTTCGCGATCAACTTCTTCCTCTTCATCGGTTTGCTGAGCGTGGCGGGGGCCTATGTGCCATGGTTCACCCAGCTCGCCTTGGCGCCGCTCCTGTACTACAACGGCTTCCCGGGGCTCGCCACGACCGTTTCAACGAACGAGTTCACTTTCGTCGCGGCGATTTTCGTCTACCTGGCGATGGCCCTGATCGTCTCCCGCGGGGGGAAGGCGACCGCCCGGGCGCTCGAAGTCCTGTTCGCCCTGGTGTTCATCGGGCTCATCGTGTACGTGGTCACCCTGCTCGGAGTGGGCCACGATGGCTTCGTCTCCAACTTCAACCGACTGAGTGGAATGAACTATTCCGATTTCGTGACGGTCGGGGTGGGGGCGGGTTACGTCGGCGAGATCATCGGCGGGGCCACGGCCCTCGGGCTCGCCTTCACCTACATCAACTTCTTGGGATTCAATGCCACGATCTACGCGGCGGGCGAGATCAAGGATGTCCAGAAGTCTCAGATGACCGCGATCCTCGGGTCCGTCGTAGTCTTCGGCATCATCACGTTCGTGGCGTACGCGGTCACCGACTTCGTTATGGGCGGCGCGTTCATCCAGGGGGCTGGCTCGATTTTTGCGGGGACGGGCAGCTCCAGCCTGCCGTACCCGCCGTACATGACGATCTTGTTCCGGTACGCTACGGATAGTGTGTGGGTCTTCAACATCGTGATGATCGGATGGACGGCGATGGTGTTGGCGGCCATCCTCACCTATGTCGCCATCACGGTCCGTTTCATCTTCGCTTGGTCCTTCGATCGGGTGATCCCCGCAGCCTTCTCTCGGCTCGACCGGAAACACAACAGTCCCTATCTAGCCCTCGCCCTCGTGACGGTCGTCGCCATCATCCTCCAGTGGGCATGGCTCTACACGATCTTCCTGACCTTCTTCCTCTACCTTGTCTTCGGCTGGATGATCATGCAGATCATCGGCGCGATCTCCGCGTTCCTCCTCCCCTCGCGGCGGAAGGACGTGTGGGACCGGGCGCCCGCGATCGTCCGGGCGAAGATCGGGCCGATCCCCGTCTTGTACCTCCTCGCCATCGCGACCGTTGGGCTCTCCGTCTGGATCGCCTGGGGGAGCCTCCCGATTTCCCTCGGCCAGTCCCTGAACCTGAGCATATTGGCCTTCACGGTGGGCCTGTTCGTCCTCGGAGGGATCATCCACATCGTCTCGTGGCTTTGGCACAACGCCAGAGGCATCCCGCTCAGCTTAGCGTTCAAGGAAATTCCGCCGGAATGATCGGGAAGGACACTTCGTGCCGAAGCGGCTCCGCATTTTCTTCGCGACGGACATCCACGGCTCCGACGTCTGTTTCCGAAAATTCGTGAATGCGGCGGATTTCTACGGAGCGAAGGTCCTGATCCTGGGCGGCGACATTACCGGGAAGACGATTACCCCGATCATCCAGACTCCGGAGGGAGGGTGGCGTGTGAAGTTCCTCGGAGAAGTGATCGAGGTTCGGAACCCGAAGCGTCTTAAGGAGGTCGTCGGCCGGATCGGGGAGGTTGGGTCGTATCCGTTGGTCTTGACCGCCAAGGAGTACGAGGATTTCCAAAACGATCCGGCGGGCGTCACAGCGGTCTTCGACCGCCTGATGCACGATTCCGTCGTCCGTTGGGTGCGCCTCGCGGAGGAGCGGCTTCGCGGCAAGGATGTCGAGATCTTCGTACAGCCTGGGAATGACGATACTTATGCGATTGACGACGCTTTGCGCGGATCCGACGTGGTCGTGAATCCGGATGGGAAAGTCCTTGAGATTGCTGGCGGCCATGAGATGCTCAGCCTCGGTCTCGCGAACATGACTCCCTGGCAATGCCCACGCGACGTCCCCGAGGAAGACCTGGAGGCGCGACTCGCTCGTCTGGGGGACTTGATCAGGCGCCCGGAGCTCGCCATCTACAATGTCCACGCGCCACCCTTCGGGACGGGCCTCGACCTGGCCCCTCGTCTTGACGCAACCCTCATGCCCAAGTTGGGCCCGGGCGGGCGCCCGGAATTGATCCCCGTTGGAAGCCGCGCCGTCGCCGGCGCGCTCCAGGCGAGGCAGCCTCTCTTAGGACTCCACGGTCACATCCACGAGTCGAAGGCGTTCGCGAAGGTCGGGACCACGCTCGCGATGAATCCGGGCAGCGAGTATCAGGAGGGCATCCTCCGCGGATTGCTGCTTGAATTGGACGGGAACCGGGTCCGCGACTATCTGTTCGTCCATGGGTGACTAACGCACGACGGATTCGACGTCGTTCCACCACTGGCGCCCGGAGAGTCTACGTTCTCCCCTTCGCCACGATCGTGACTTCGGGGCCTTTTCGATCGCCTCCAGGAGAGTAGCAACGTGGCGCGACACCCGTTCGACCTCCGCGGGTTGGAGGAGTCCCGCCTCTCCGTATCGTCCGGATGCGGATCGGACCGCCTCGAGGTTGGCGGTGCCGTCCTTCCAGAAACCCCAGTCCTCGGCCAGGGTTTCCGTGATCCGCGCCATTCCGATTCCGCGAGCGGCGTCCCTCGGCGAGGGTTCATTCTCGAGGAGGAGCAACACGACGTCTTTGAGGTCCTTCTCCGTAATCTGATGGATCTGAATCTTCGATAGCAGGAGGTCCGCAAGCGGCAAGGTCGGCGAATCCTCCTCCAGACAGCCTTGCCCGGGCCGACCGAGATCGATCGTGTGACTGAACTCCAGGCGGTCGAAGAACACGTCCACATGGTACCCCATCGACGGATGGGCGTACAGCAGGCGGTCCTTGCCGTGGAAAAGCATCGCCTGCGGATTCGACGTGAGGCCAAACCGATCTTCCAGCAAGGTCCGGACCTTCGCTCTCTCCACACCGTATGCGGCGAAGTCGAGGTCGGAGAAGAGGGCCCCGGCACCCCCAAGGCGGTTCAAACGCTCCGTCACCTGCCCCCGGTCCCCGCAGCGAAGATGAATCGCGACCGCTCCGAGCAGACGCAGGTGAATGCTGTGCTGCCGCGCCGCGTCCGTGATTGCCTTGGCCTCTCCCAGAAGCGTCTGGTCCGCGGCGTCCACCTTCGATGGATGGGACGTCTTCGAATGAACGTTGCGACGACCCATAACATAATTCAACCCGATTCCATGGGACTGTGGGGCGGTCGATGAGGCAGATATCGTTCGAGGATGGCATCACGTACGTCTTCGGCCCGCACCTGGAGCCGGTCGCGACGGTCCGGTCCGGAGAGACGGTCGAGTTCGTCTGCCAAGATTCGTGCGGAGCGCAAATCCGATCGGAGGAGGACACGCTCGACCACCTGCAGATGGACCGCGTGAACGGGGCCACCGGGCCCGTGGCAATCGAGGGCACACACCCCGGGGATGCCATTCGGGTCCGGATTCGAGACATCCGCGTCGCAGCAACCGGATTTCAGTCGATCGTGTCATCCTATGGAGTCCTCGGACAGGAGGTGCGGGGGTCGCGCACCAAGATGATCCCGATTCGGGATGGAAAGGCCGTTTTTTCCAAAGGCATTCGGCTTCCGATCCGGCCGCACGTCGGCACGATCGGAGTCGCACCCGCATCCCAGGAGTGGACGACGTTCTACCCGGGCGACCACGGCGGCAACCTGGACACGAAGGAGATCACGAAAGGGAATTCGGTCTACCTGCCGGTGTTTCAACCGGGCGGACAGCTGGCGATGGGCGACCTCCATGCGCTCATGGCCGACGGGGAGGTTTGCGTCACCGGCATTGAGATCGCGGGGACCGTCCGTGTACAGGCCGATGTCCTGCGGGGATACGGACTGCATCGGCCGATTGTCGAAACGCCGGAAGCTTGGTTGACAGTGGCAAGCGCTCCGACCTTGGATGAGGCGGCGAAGCTCGCCACGCACGATGGGGTCGCCTTCCTCGCCCGCGGTACGGAGCTTCCCTGGGACGAGGCGTACATGCTCGCGAGCATCGCGTGCGACCTCCGGATCAGCCAAGACGTCGACCCGTGGAGGACGGCGAAACTCGTCATTCCAAAGAAGCTCGTCCCGCGCCTTCCAACGTCCTAAGTGGCGCGGAGTAGATCGGCCTCGAAGGGAACGTCCGCGACGAGGCGAGATAAACGCAACGCGAACGCGTGGCGACTGGTCGCCTCCAGAAACCTTATTAGGTCCACGCTCTTTCGTCGCCTCCCCTTTGCAGGAGGCTGCATTGGCCGCTCGTACTGCAGGTGGCGATGTTCCGTGGCGGACAAGCATTCGGTCGAGACCGTCAAGAAGCTGCTCGAGGCGGCGAAGCCTCGCCAGTTCAAGGAGTCCGTGGAACTCGCCGTGAACCTTCGAGACGTCGATCTTTCGGTCCCCAAGAATCGGGTGGACGAGGAAGTCGTCCTGCCGAAGGGACGCGGGAAGCCGATTCGCATCTGCGTCTTCGCCTCGGGTGAGTTAGCCCTGAAGGCGAGGAACGTCGCGGACCTCGTGATCCAGCCGCAGGAGATTGAGGAGTACGCGACCAACAAGCGGAAGGCACGCGGCCTCGCGCAGGCCTGCGACTTCTTCATCGCCGAAGCGCCTCTCATGCCCGTGATCGGGAAGCGCCTCGGCGTCGTCCTGGGGCCGCGCGGCAAGATGCCCCGGCCGGTCCCGCCTACCGCGGATCCGACGAACCTCATCACCGCGATGCGGAACACGGTCCGCGTGCGGAGCCGCGACAAGCCGACCCTCCACGCGGCGTTCGGCACGCGGGACATGCCTCTGGAAGACCTCGCCGAAAACCTCGACGCCGTCATGCGACGGCTCGTCGGGAAGCTGGAGCGCGGGCGGTTCAACATCCGGTCGGCCTACCTGAAGACCACGATGGGCCCGGCGGTGAAGTACCTCTGAGGTGACGTCGATGGCCCATGTCGCTCCTTACAAGAAGCAACTCGTCGACGACCTGGCATCCCGCTGCGCCCAAGCGCAGGTCGTTGGGATCGTGAACGTCCATGGGATCCCCGCCCCCCAGTTCCAAGCCATCCGCAAGAAGCTCTGGGGACGGGCGACGATCACCGTGGCCAAGAACAACCTGCTCCGTCTCGCGCTGGAACAGGCCAATACGAAGAAGCCGGACCTTGTGAAGCTCGGCGAGACGATCGAAGGCCAGACGGCCGTCGTCACCGCGGACATCAATCCGTTCCGCCTGTTCAAAGAACTCGAGGCGACGAAGACGCGGGCTCCCGCGAGGGGAGGCGAGGTCGCGCCGGAGGACTTGTGGGTGCGCGCCGGCGAGACGCCGTTCAAGCCCGGTCCGATCGTCGGGGAGCTGCAGAAGGCCGGCATCCCGGCGGCGATCGAACGGGGCAAGGTGACCATCCGGCAGGACAAGCTCCTGGTGAAGGCGGGGCAGCGAATCCCGCGGGACGTCGCCCAACAGCTCGCCCGGCTCGAGATTTATCCCCTCGTGGTCGGACTCGATCTTCGAGGCGCCTACGAGGCGGGCACGGTCTTCCGCCGCGATGCCCTCGCGATCGACGACCTGGTGGTCCGGAGCCAGATCGCCCAAGCGGGCCGTGAGGCCCTCTCCCTCGCACTGGCGGCGGCCTATCCGACGAAGCAGACGATCGGCCCGCTCCTGGCGAAAGCCCACGCACAGGCGCTGAACCTCGCGGTCGAATCGGAATTCCCCACGAAGGAGACGATCAAGCTCCTCCTGGCAAAGGCCCAGTCTGAGGCGCTCGCCCTGGCGTCCCGCATCCCCGGCGCGGCCGACGAGAAGCATCCCACGCAATCCGGATCATGATGATACAAGGAGGTGAACACGAATGGAATACATCTATGGGGCGTTGGTCCTGCATGCGGCCGGCAAGCCCGTGAGTGAGGACAACCTGAAGAAGGTCCTTACGGCGGCCGGCGTGAAGGTCGACGAGACCCGCGTGAAGGCCCTGACCGCCGCGCTGGAAGGCGTGAACATCGACGAGGCCCTGAAGGCCGCCGTCGCGATGCCCGCCGCCGCGCCCGCGGCACCGCCCCCCGCCGAGAAGAAGGAAGAGAAGAAGAAAGAGGAGAAGAAGGAAGAAGAGAAGGTCTCCGAGGAAGAGGCGGCTGCAGGGCTCGGCGCGCTCTTCGGTTGAACCGAATCGCTCCGGCCTCTTCCCGGCGACGTCGAGCGTCAGCGAGAGCGAGTCGTCATGCCTCGCCCTTCTTCGCAGCAGCTTGCGCCCTCTTCCCTCGCTCCTTCGCCGTGAAGCCGGTCGCCTTCTCGAGGAAGGTGTTGAAAGCCTTGATCGTATCCGTCGCGACGTGGTCGGGGGCGCCGGATTTCATGGTTGTGTCCACGAACAACTTCTTTCCGTCGGTCCAGGCGACCATCCGCTCAATCGCGCCGAACGTGACGATGATCCGGTTCCCCTCCGTCCCGGCGCCCGCGAAGATCTCCGCGGCGATCACCCGGAGCCCGTCCCCTTCCAGGGCCTTGGCGGCTCCCCGTTTCAGCTCGTATTCGCGCATCGCATCCGTTTTCGGGAACTTCGCGGGTCCTAAGAACGTTACGTCTCTAGGACCGCCAGGGGGTCCGCCGGGGTCAGCATGAACTCCTGCATCTCGGAGTACGCGCGCCAAACGTCCTTGCATTCGCAGGACAGATCGTCGAAGTCCCTTCGAAGGCCCAAGGAGAATTCCTCGATCGCATTCACGACCCTGCGGTCGCACGATCCACAATTGTGGGCGCCGCGCACCATCCCGCCCGCGGTCGGATGGGATTTCACGTGGGCCTTCACGTCCCGGGTTCGCTCGAGGACCTCGACGACGGACCACAGCCAGGGCGGTCGGTATTCGCCGCGACGGAAGAGACGATCGACGATCGTGCGACTCTGGACGTTCACCGGGTTGAAGGAGATCGTATCGCTGTGCGGGTCCGCCTCATGTCCCGATCGCACCGCGTCCTCGATGGCTTCGCGTTCCGTGAGGAACGGGGGCTTGACCAGGAGGTACGTCTTGACCGTCGCGCCGGCCGCATGCGCCAGGTCCGTCGCGTGCGCGTGTTCTTTGAGTCCCCAAACCTTGTTGACGGATTGACGGAGGACACGGTCGTTGGTCGACTCCAGGCCCAGCGCGATCTCGAGCTCCCTCACGTGATTCATCGCCGCCTCGACCTGCTCCTTCCGCAGCAGGTGTGACAGGGTCTCCACGATGACCTTGTCGCAACGGTCGCCCAATTCATGGAGGATTCTCTCCCGAACCTCCGGCGAGACTTCGTGGTCGTCGAAGAAATTCCCGGACGTGTAGACCTTGACGAGGGGCTGGGATTCGTGTTTCCGGAGGACCGTGTCGACTTGATGCAGGATGTCTGCCGGCGCGACTTCTTGCGCCACGTCGTTCACGTAACCGCACATTGAGCAGCCGCTCGCCCGAGCCCAGTAGCAGCCGCGCGTCCGGAAGATGATCACCCAGGCGTCCACGATGTGGCCGTGGAGCAGATCCTTCTCGGTCCAGGTGGAAATGTATTCCCGCGGATCGAAGTCCCGCGGTCGCCGTTCGTCCTTCGCTAGTTGCGCGAGGCGCATGGAGTCGCGTCGAACGGCGCGGGGCGGAAAAACTTTTGCGGCCTCAGCGACGATCCCGGACGGCGGCCAGGCCTAGGATGACCCCGACGGCGAGGAAAACGCCCGCGAAGAACCGGAGGCCGAAGGCCACGTCGGGTCCGAGGAGCGATCCGCCGGCGGACGAAAGGGAGGATGGAAGGTCGACGAGGACCTCGTAGAGGACGAAGAGGATCATGCCGAAACCGACGAGACTGATCCCAGTCTCGGGATTTCGGTGCCGGTGCGCAGAAGGCGTGGCGATGGTCGCGACCGACCGCGGGACCGCGACGCCGGAACCACCGGCGAGCGTCGAACGTTCGGGCCTCGGGAGATCCGCGGGGGCGTACCGCCGACAGTCGTCGCACCACCATCGCTCATATTGCGAGATCCATCGGAGGGCGGCCCCGCAGGTCGGGCACACGAACTTCGATCGGGCCTTCGGAGCGTAGGCGCGACAGGAGTAGCAATACCACCGGTTGTACTGGGGAATGTACGTCAACTCACGACCGCACCGCGGACACGGATGCTCGACGCGAGCCACGGGGATCGTCGGGCCCTCCGCGATTGAGGCCGGTTGTGGTCCCGCAGCGGCGGTCGGGGGAATGTACGGTTCGACGACAATCGGCCTTGACGGCTGCGGCTCCTCGACCGGGGGTGCAGTCGACCAGATGACCGGAGGCATCTCGCGACGGGGGATGTCCGGGACCATCCTCGGCGCGGCGGTGATGAGTTTGGGCGGAGTTTTCACGGGTTCGGCGATCGGCTCACTCGGGGTCGGTGTCGCGGTTGTGACCGGCGCGCTTGGAGCCACTGGCGCCTCTTCGACGGCGGGGGCTTCGGCTTGGGCGGGAGCCGGTTGCGGTTCCTCCTTCACTTCGTGCTCATCGAGGTAGGTCAGGAGCCTCTCGCGGAGCTGTTCCTTCGTGCCCGTCGGATCGAGACCGTAGGCCTTGCAGAGGTCGAGCAAGACCAGTTTTTTCGCCTCGAGAATTTCCGTGCGGATCAGCGGGGGCGTTTCGACTTCTGCGGCACCCTCCTCGGAAGAGGTCTCCTCGGCGACAGGTTCCTGGGTTGGCTCGGCGCCCGCGGGCTCGGGCACCGCAGCTGGCGGGACCTGAGGCGTCGGTTCCGGCGAGACGTCCGTGTGCTCCGGTTGGGGTTCTTCGGGTTTCGACTCTTCGGAGCTTGGCGCCTCGCTCTTCACGGGCTCGACGAGGATCAGAGCGGCCTCCGTTGCCGCGGCTGGCTCGGAGGACGCGGGAGGAGCCGTGTCGACTTTGACGTCCATGAAGACGCCTTCCGGCGGATAGGCGTTGCACCGGAAGCAATAATATCGATCGAATTGCGTGACGAACGACAGGATGCCCGTGCACATGGGGCAACGCTTCCCCCCTCGGTCTCCGAATCCCTCGGGAGCGTATCGGCCGCATGCGTAACAATAATTCCGATTGTACTGCTCGAGAAAAGCGAGCTCGCTACCGCAGTTTGGACAGGGGAGACCGGTCACGCAATCCCGCGGAGCCCGGCTGTCTCGAATAAAGCCTTTTCCTCGATTCCCAAGAATGAGATTCTTTCGTCGGAATCCGATTCCAAGACCGCGAAAACGCTTTTAGCGGCACTCCCCATCGGCACATCGCGCCACCATAGCTCAGTCGGTAGAGCAGCCGCCTTGTAAGCGGCAGGTCGGGAGTTCAATTCTCCCTGGTGGCTTTCTCATTCGACGAATGCGACGGGGATCCGATCACAGCGTTACATACACCGTGATCGTGACGGTATGTGTCAGCGAACCCGAGGTTGCCGTGATCGTGACCTCGTAGGTTCCGAGAGTCGTCAACACGCTTGCTGAGACGGTCAACGTCGACGTCGCGGTCCCACCTGAGACGACGCCGACGACGTCGGGATCGACACTCGCCGTTGGATAAACGAGGCAGATGAGGGACGCACAAGCGACGGACGCACTCAGGCTCACGTTCCCGGAGAAGCCTCCGATGCTCGTCAGCGTGATCGTGGATGTCCCAGAAGATCCGATGTGGATCGTCAGGCTGTTCGGTGATGCGCTGATGTCGAAGTCTGGGGGAGGCGGGGGCGGATTCGGAGTTGCCGAGACTTCGTTCGATCGAGGACTTTCTCCCGCGGCGTTGGTTGCGGTGACTTGGTAGAAGTACGATTGACCATTCGTCACGCTAGTGTCGGAGTAGGTTAGGACGGTCCCGACGGTCGCGAGGAAGGTCGCTCCCCCGGACGTCGTCCCTCGGTAAATCTGGTAGTTGGTTATCGGAGACCCGCCATCGGAGGCCGGCGCCTGCCACGACAGGCCCACGTTCCCGTCCCCCGCGACGGCCTCCAGGTTCTGAGGGGCCGACGGGGGCGTCACGGATGACGACAACCTCCAGGCCGTGAAGGGGTGCAATTCCCAGTGCCAGGGGCCTTCCCAGAAGACGAAGCCTTGGACATCGAGCGAGATGCTTCCGTTGGATTGTTGCTGGGCCAGCGTCGCGTTATCGCAAAAGGGAACCCCGACGCCGCAGTATCCCTTGCCCAACCAGTCTCGATCGATCTCGATTCTCAGGTAACCGCTGGGCGTCCCGATCGTGATGACCTGTCCCCCGTTCGTGCAGACGGTCTGGTTGCCCGGATACCGGCCACCGCCGTTCTGCCTCGAGTACCATTGCGAGCAGTCGGTGGTCTTGACGGCGTAACCGTACAGAGAGACCCCATTGATTTGGACGAAGGAAGAGGTCGCCTGGCCGGAGATGTTCGTGATCGTGCACGGCGGGGAGAGGGCGCGTTCCTGCGGGATGCCTCCGGCGGTCGAGTTCGTTTGGTAACGACTGCCGTTGACCGTTTGGGACGGATAGGCGGGCCCCAGGACATCTCGGATCGTCACGAGGTCCGCGGTGCAAGCGACGTTCGGATTCCAGGACGTGAGACCCGAATCCTCGACCAAGTGTCCGGCTGAAGGTGACCCGAACGAGTTCCAGAACGCATTAGCAAGTGGCGTGGCCGCGAAGGCTGCGACCGTGAGGCTCATGACCAACAGGAGGACACGGAAGGCCCAGCGTGGCACGCAAGGTCGTGCTCGCTGGCGCTGCTCGGCCCGATACGGGTCGCCTCGCATGAACGAGGTCTATGCCTTCCAGGGTATCATCCGGCCGTTTCTTGTTGTCGAACAATGAACACGTTTGACTCCGAGTGCACTCACGACCGCGGGTGGTCTCCGCGCGAATCCGTGCACCAACGCCGATTTGCGATGACCCATTCCTCCGAGGGGCCTGGATTCCGGCGGCACGGGAACGATTGTGCGGCGAGGCTGTCGCACACGACCAATTCACTTGGAGGCGGGTTCGGTCCTGACCCGTTCAGATGCCTCGTGATGAACCTTTCGGGTCCGTCGGGGAAGCCTCGAGGAGAATTCCCGCGAGGTTCTGATCCCGCGGAACCCATCGAAATTCGATGTCGAGATCGGAACTCAACTCTCTCGCCCTTGCATGCAAAGGCACCAAGTGCGGTGTCTTGACCCGATACTCGCCCTGCATTTGGCGGATCACGAGCTGGGAATCGCCGCAGATGACGTAGCCTTTCGGGCGCGTTCTTCTTCCTATCTGGTGGACGTGCTCGAGGAGAAGGATGAGCGCGATGTACTCGGCAATGTTGTTGCTTCGCAGGGGACCCGATGGCGTTTGCAAGTCGGGGACCTCGCGGACGATCTCGTGGTCACCGACGGCGAACGCCGCTTTCATCCGGCCTTTCGTCCCGAACTGGTTCCGAGGGCAGGCGCCATCAAAATAGCAACGAATCCGGTCCCCGTTTGTTCGGTCCACGATCCACGCAGCACGCCTCAGGGACTTGAGCTTCGCTGTCGACTCGCCCACAAGGGGATCTCAGCTTTTGGTGTCCGCCGAGGTGCGGAGGGACCCACGACCCTCGGGTATCTTGAACCCGATTTTGGTGAAAAGGTCGAGGCGGCCCGCTTGAGGCCGCCTCTTGAAAAGGTGGGTCCTAGCCGCAGCACGCGCAGCAGGCGCCCGGGCCGCAACATCCGGCGCCGCAACACCCCCGGGCCTTGGGCTCGGGAGACGCGCGTTCCTGCGAAACGTCCGATGCATGGGACGGTTCCATGTTATCTACTTCTTCTAGGTAGTAGACAAGTTCATATATTCTCCCTCCCTCAGGCTCGTAGATGGCGGAAGGGAAGGCCCGCGCGAACGCGCTGCTGCACGAAGCCTTGGAACCCTCCTTAGATCGGATCGCGGGTACCCTGCGAGAGCTCGGCGTCGGCGGCCCCGCCGCGGACGCGTTCTGCGCCCTCGTCCGGACGGCGGACGCGACCGCTTCGGAACTCGTGCGGAAAACGGGAATCCCCGATTCGAAAATCTACTATGCCCTCGATGAACTCGCTGAGAAAGGCTTGGTGGAGGTACAGGCGGGCAAGCCGAAAACGTTCCGTGTCGTCCCGCCGAAGGAAGTCGAGATGCGCCTGTCCCGGATGGTGCAAGCGGAGTACGATCGTCGTCGGGCCGCGACCGTTCGCGTCACCTCCCTGCTGGAACCGCTGCGTGCCGCGACCAAGGCGCCATCCATGGACGTCGCTTTCATCGTGAAAGGTTTGCCGAACATCGTTGCTCGGGCGCGGGCGCTCATCGGGTCGGCCCGGAAAGACGTCGTGTTCCTCGCTTCGGATGAAGCCGTCTTCCGGAAACTCGAGGAAGACCTTGTGCGAACCTCGCGCCGGCGGGTCCGAATCAGGTTGGCGGTCCCGGAAATAGCGGTCGCGAAGGAGCTCGAGAAGGCCGCCGAAGTCCGTTCGATCATCTGCGATTGCATGCTCCTCGTCGCCGACGGTCAGCAGGTCTTGACGATGTCGCGGACCCGAGACGGGGACGCCTACGCGATCACGTCGACGGATCCGACGCTGGTGCAGCTCGGCCTCGACTTTTGGGAAAGTCCGCGGTGCTGCGTCCTCTGACCGGCAACCGCGATCCGACGGTTCTCCTCCCGGCGAACCGGCGCCACGCCAGCGCCTAGAACCGCACTTGCGACGAAAAAGGGTCACGGTTAAATACAATGTTATACAGTATTCATTCCGGCCCGATTTGGGCCAGGCCACGAGGATGCTTCAGCCTCAAGAACTAGTGGTCGCCAAGCTGCTGCCGACGATCCGCGCGAGGCTCGCGCGGGAGCTCCTCCGGACGCACAAGATGAAGCAGATTGACGTCGCGCACTCGATGGGGATCACACAAGCCGCCGTGAGCCACTACAACACCCAGAGTCGAGGCGTCGACCAGGAAATGGTCCGCCTCTTCCCGGAGATCAAGCCGTTCGTCCACGGCCTCGCGGAGAGCATCGCGGGAGGCATGACCCTCTCCCAGCAGATCGCGAGCGTCAACCAGTTTTGTTCCAATCTCATGCTGACGGCCCGCTTTTGCGAGTACCACAAGGGCATGGGGGACATTGATCCCCACTGCACCGCCTGTTTTCCCTCGCCCCCGAGGCCCTAGCCGCTCGGAACTCCTTTCGCCGGCCGGGTATCCTCGAGGGACCCGATTTCTGCCTCGACCATGATCCGCACGAGATCCTTGAAGCGAGTCTTCGGCTCCCACCCGAGGACGCGCTTCGCCTTGCTCGCATCCCCGCGCAGGTTGTACACCTCGGACGGACGAATGTTCTTCTCGTCGATCGTCACGTGCTTCTCCCAATTGGAGATTCCGACGAGTCGAAAGGCTTCCGCGACGAACTCTCGGACCGAATGCGCCTCCCCGGTCGCGCCGACAAAGTCGTCCGGTTCCTTGTGCTGGAGGATCCGCCACATCAGGTCCACGAATTCCGGGGCGTAGCCCCAGTCCCGCTTGGCGTCCAAGTTCCCAAGGGAAATCGTCTTGGCCAGCCCCGCGTGGATCCGAGCGACCCCCTGACTGACCTTGCGTGTGAGGAACTCCAGGCCCCTCCGGGCGCTCTCGTGATTGAACAGGATGCCGTTCGAGATGGACAGGCCGTGCGCCTCCCGGTAGTTCACGCAGGCCCAGTAGGCGTACACCTTCGCCACCCCATAGGGACTTCGCGGGTGGAACGGAGTCGTCTCGTCCTGCGGCTCCCGGTCGACCCGCCCGAACATCTCGCTGGAGGACGCCTGGTAGAAGCGAGCTTCGGGGGCGTAGGCCCGGAGCGCCTCCAGGAGCCGCACGACCCCGAGGCCCGTGATCTCTCCGGTCAGGACGGGCTGCACGAAGGACGTGGCGACGAAGGACTGAGCCGCGAGACTATAGATCTCATCCGGGTGCGACTCCCGGACCGCCGCATTCAACGAGGATTGGTCGATGAGGTCCCCGTCGAGGAGGGTCACGTCCTCCAGGATGTGCTGGATATTTCCAATGTTCGGGACGCTCAAGCGGCGGACGAGCCCGTAGACCTCGTAGCCTTTCTTGAGCAGGAGTTCCATCAGGTAGGAACCGTCTTGCCCCGTCGCGCCCGTGACGAGCGCGGACCTGGCCATCGCACGCGAAAGTTCGCGTCCGCGCTTTAACGCTATCGCTGTGGGTGATTGGTCGCCGACTGACCCGGCGGTAGCTCAGTGGATCGGTACGTCCCGGATCCGGATGCCGAACCTGCGGAACCAACCCTCCACGTCCGACGCAGTTGCTTTCCGATACACCTCGCGAACTCGTCGCTTCTGCACCGCGCGTGGAACCCCCTGATAGGCGTCATAACGGCCTTGGAGGTGCGCGCGAACGACGTCGCGGAAGGTGAGCGACTGGCCGAAAGTAATCGGGTATCGGTTCGGCCGTATCCGCCGTCGGAGGGCTACGATGTTCCTCGCGGCATTCCACGGAGGCGCGAGCGCCACGTACCGCCAGGGGTAATTTTGCACGAGGTTCCAAATCCGGTTTCGTTCGCTAATGTAGGTTTTCCAAGGAGAGTTCGGGGCCGTCGAAGCGGAGTGCTTGTGGTAGACGATCGCATTGGGCGCGAACGCCGCCCGATATCCGGCGATCCGAATGCGCCACGCCAGGTCCACATCCTCCAGGTAGGCCACGAAGTCGGCGTCCAGCAGGCCGACCGTTTCCAGGCTTGATCGGCGGTACAACGCGGCGCCTCCAGATCCTCCGAAGACCTCCGGGTCGTGATCGAACTGCCCCTCGTCCTTCTGGAGCCACCCGCGATCGACTCCCGCACCGTCCCGGGTGATCCAGATGCCCGCTCCATTCAGGACGTCCGGATGGTCCATCAGCAAGAGCTTCGCGGCCACCGCTCCGACCCCGGGAGCGTCCGCGGCGCGGACGAGGTTCGCGAGCCATTCCGGGTCGACGCGGGTGTCGTTGTTCAACGGGACGATGAACTCGCATCGAGGGTCCGCGAGGGCTTCTTGCATCCCGACATTGGTGCCTCGCGCGTAGTGCAGATTCTCCGGCAGCGCGATCAACCGGGCCTCCGGGAATTCGTCGCGCACGATTGCCGGCGAACCGTCCGTGCTCCCGTTGTCGACACAGGCCACGACGAAATCCGGGTATGTTTGGGCGAAGGCCGATGCGAGGCAGTCCCGGATGTATTCCTTTCCGTTCCAGTTGAGGACCACGATCCAAGCGCGACCGCTCAATGGCCTGCGGAACCGAGCCGCGGATTAAACCGTTACGGGCTCGCGCAGCATCTGGAGACTGCGGCGGAGGGAGTCCATTCGCGCGTCCACGAGCCACCGCAGGGCGAGCCGCCGGCGGTGGGACCGGAGCCATTCGGCCGTCGCCGTGAGGGGGAAAAGGGCGAGGACGTCCGCGACCAGGTACAGGCGTTTACACCGATAGTTTCGGACGCACACGAGGGTCCGGTTCCGAGCCGTGTAGAACATGTACACTCGGGTCGAGGCCCTTTGCCGGCGGACAGCTTCGTGATGGGCGACGCTTTCCTTCGAATAGCCAATCCGAAATCCCGCCGCGCGCAATCGATACCCGAGGTCCAGGTCCTCCCCGTACATGAACAGGGCCGGATCGAACCCGCCAACCCGTTTGAGCGGATCGAGCCGGACGGCCATCGCGCACCCCGACACGGCGTCGATCCGTCGGTCCCCTTCGTGGACGACGCAGATTCCTCCATACAAGACTTCAAGGGCTCCGGCATAGAGGGCGGGTCCGCCGCCGTTGACGACCCGGCTTCCCACGGCCGCCAGGGAGGGGTCGCGCTCGAGCGAGGCGAGCAGTTCCGAGAGCCAGCGGCGTTCGACGGTCGTGTCTTGATTGAGCAAGACGAGCACCGGGGAGGAGGCACGGCCGGCCGCCTGGTTCACGGCTGCCGGGAAGCCCATGTTTCGCTCGTTTCGCATGAGGCGGAAGTTCGGGAATTGGCTGCGGAAACCTTCCGCGACCGCGACGGTTCCATCCTCCGATCCGTTGTCGACAATCATGAGCTCGTACTCGGACGCCGGGATATCCATCCGAGAAAGGGATTCGAGGCAAGGCCGAAGGAACCTTTCCCCGTTGTAGCCGACGATGACCACGCTCGCTCGGAGATGGTGAGAGATGGTTGCACCTCAGGTCTTGGGCCGGACGCACTCCGCGTACAGGCGCTCGTAGGACGATGCGATCGCGTCCCAAGTGTATTGCGTTCGGACGAGGTCGCAGCCCGCCGCGCCGAGGGTTTGGCGCCGGATCGGATCGCGAAGGAGGGAGATCATCGAATCGGCAAGGGGTTCCACCTGGCCCGCCGGCACGAGGATTGCGTTTCCCTCGTTGCACAGGTCCGGGATGCCGCCGACCTTCGAGGCGATGACGGGCAATCCCGCGGCCCAGGCCTCCAAGAGGGCGAGGGGGAATCCCTCGAATCGGGACGGCAGGACGAAGACGGTCGCCCGTCCATAGGCTTCGATGAGGTCCGGGCGTGATAAGGATCCGAGGAACCGGACGGTGTCGGCCAATCCCAGGCTGTGCGCCCGTCGCTCCAGAGCCTGCCTCTCGGGTCCGTCTCCGGCCAGCTCCAAGACAAACGGTTCGGGTAGGCGCGACCTCACCAGGGCCGTCGCTTCCAGAAGGACGTCAATTCCTTTCTGGTACACGTGCCTCCCGACGAAGAGGAATCGGACTGGATTCTGTGCGAGGCCCGGCGTATGGAACTCCGAGGCATCCACTCCATTGGGCACGAGAGAGGCCCGCGGTATTCCGGCGCGCCGGATCGCTTGAACCGATGCGCTGTCCACGGAGCTGATCGCGTCGTACCCCTGATGGAGCAACGAGCGTTCCACCCAGCCGAGGAGAGACCCCCGGGGGCGGTACGGAAACCAGACACCGTGGCACGTGAGGAGGATCGGAATCCGCTCTCTCTTGGCCGTGCGGACGACCGCCGAACCGACGTCGACCGCGTGCGCGTGGACGAGTTCGATCCCGAGGGCCGCGAGGTGTTCTCGGGACCACACCCGTATCGCGCGCATCCCTCGCAAGCGTCGCGCTCCGATTCGATCCAACCCATCCAGGGTCTGCATGGGTCCCACGGGATGGACATGGTCCGTCTCCTGGATTCCTTCGGCGCGGTACGTGAGGACATGGACATCGTGGCCGTTCCGCGATTGGACTTGAGCTAGGGACGAAACGGCCGTCGCGTCGCCGCCGACGACGGGTGGGAACTTCTTCGTCACATGGAGGATTCGCACGTCGGCCGCGGATTCCCACGAACCGGCATAAAGCTGTCAGGGCAGAAGCCCGTGGGGTGCGACGATCGAGCCAGACCCCGCATCGAATCACCCGCCGACTCCTTGTACTCTCTCGCGATGCAGAGTCTACACCCATGCCGGATAATGAAGGCGTCCGGGTCCGAGAGGCGCTGCGTTGCCCGTTGTGCGGCAACCTTGGCGCGATCCTCTACTCCGGCCTGCGGGACCGCTACTGGGATGCACCAGGAAGTTGGAGCCTGCGACGATGCGGCACATGCGGCCACCTGTGGTTGGACCCGCAACCGGAGCCCGGAGAAATCGGGAAGCTGTACACGTCGTACTTCAGCCACGGCGAGACCCCGCGTCTCCCGTTCGTCGGCGACGGATTCTGGGAGAAGGCCAGCCGAGGGGTCCTCGAGGCCCTCGGATATCGAGGGATTGCAAAGGGCCCGAGGGAACGCTGGATCGGAGGGCTGCTCCGCCTCATGCCCCCCGTGTGGGACGAGTGCGCCCAAGTCGTCCGCTCCGTCCGTGGCCCGGTCCGAGGCGAACTCTTCGATGTCGGCTGCGGGAACGGGTCCTATCTCGAAGTCATGCGCGCCCTTGGCTGGAGGGTGCGGGGCCTGGAGCCCGACCCCGTGGCTGCTCGGATTGCCCGGGGCCGCGGTTTCGATGTGATCGAGCGGTCGATCGAGGAGGCCGATATTCCGCAGGAATCACTCCAAGTCGTCACGATGGACCACGTGATCGAACATGTGATCGATCCCGTCCAGGCCCTTGCGACGGCTCACGGTTGGCTCAAGGAAGGCGGACAGATGACCATCACGACGCCGAACGCCGAGAGCCGAGGCCATCGAAAATTCAGGGACGCGTGGTTCCATCTCGATCCTCCGCGGCATCTGCACCTTTTCTCCCTGCGCAATTTGATGGCTTGCGTCGAACGCGCCGGACTCCGGACGGTCGAGTGTGGCACGGTCGGGAGCGGTCATCTGGTCTACGACGGCAGCGTGTCCGTTCGGACGACGGGCCGTTTTCGTGTGGGCGACCTGACGACCGTCGCGAGCGGGCGGGACCGCGCGTTTCGGATCGGAGAGAGCTTCCTCGTGCGGGTCCGGCCCGCGGCGGGCGAGGAGATCTTCCTCACCTGCAAACGGTAGCGGGCGACCGAAAGACTAGCACGAAGCGTCGCAGCCGCGGGCGATCCAGTACAACCGGGCGTATCCGTTGTCGAAGACTTTCATGAAGGGCGCATCGTCGAAGCGCGCGATCACGCCGCGATCCATGGGCTCCGCGGGCTCCCACGGGAGAAGCCGGATCCCCTGCTCCATGTCCCGATCGATCCAGAGGTACGTCCCGTTGCGTGTGCCGGAAGGCGATGGGATCGGTTGAAGGACCGCGGACGGGTCGATGACGGTCCGGTCCCAGGTGGCGTTCAAGCCGCCGAACCCAAAGACAATCGAGGACGCGTGGTGGTCCGTGACGATCAGGCCCTCGGCATGGTCCCTCGCCCAATAGGCCGGATCAATTCCCGCCGGGATCGTGCCCTCTTTCCATCCCGCGAACGTGGACGGTGGCGGGATGCCCGCGAGGCCGTTCGCGACCAAGAGGACCGCGCAGGCGGCGAGGGCGAGATGTCGCCGAGGCCCGCGAAGGCCTCCCAGATCGAGGAGTCGGGAGAAACCCACCGCCGCGAAGATTCCGAACGGGATGAGCAGGTACTCCAGATGCCGGTAGGGAATGATCACGCGCGGGGCGACCGCGATGCCGACGAGCGCGGAGAGGAGGAGGATCGCGAGCCAGACGGTGGCATGGAAACCGTCTTTCTCGAAGTCGAGGAATCGCCTGCCGGCCGCGGAGAAGGAGAGGAGGATGACCAGCGGGACGAAGTAGGCGAGGCCTTCGGGGGGGACCCGGACGGTCGTCCCGGGGACGCTCCCCAGGATCGTCACCACTCCGATGGCGAGCAAGGTGACCGCAGCGGCGAGCCATGACGCCGCGATCGTCCGGAAGCCCGGAGCTCGAGGTCGGTACCGCCAGGCGACCCTGGGGCGGAGAGCGACGAGCGCCGCCAAGAGGAGGAGTCCGAAGGCGAAGCCAACGAACAGAAGCCACCACGGTCGGATGTCGACGTCGGTCAGGATTGACTCGCGGAACGTGGTCGCATAGCCGAACCAATACGCGAGGGTCCCGACGGTGAGGACCGACGCGAAGGCGATCTCGCGTATCGTGCCGGCGCCGGGGGACCAAGGACGCACCAAGCCTCCGATCGCGATCGCCCCGAGGACCATGACGAGGAAGAAATAGGCCGAGAGGTGATGCGTGACGATCAAAGCCCCCGAGACCAGGAGCAGCGGTGCGAGGGCTTTCGGATCCGCCCGGAGCCGGAGGAAGAGGACCAGGCCCGCGAACACGAACAGGTCCCCGAGGGTGGCGGGCGCCGCGTGGGCCGTCGTGTACGCGTGGGGGATGGCGCCCGCGAGGAACGCGGCCGCGAAGAGTCCGAAGCGCGCCTCCTTCGTGATGCGGACCGCGAGGAGGAACATGGGAACGACGGCGAAGGCTCCGAGGATGGGGATGAGGAGGTTCATGACGGTGGGGACGTCTCCGCCGGCCAGGTCCACCAGGCCTGCCTGCGGAAAGAAGACGCCGGGAAAGTAGGGGTACGTGATCCCCCATCCGTTGTATACGGTGGAAACGTGGCGGGTGCGAAGGAGGCTCTGAAGGATCGCGAAGTATTCGCCGGTGTCGGATCCCCAGTAGAGGAACGACCAGAGCGGCGAAAGGCGAATGGCGATCGCGGCAAGCAGGATCGCCGCCAGGGCCGCTCGAACGGACTTCCTCATCCGGCGGCGAACCGGCCCGCTCTGATAAAGCGTTACCGCGATGCCGCTCCGAGATCCGCGTGCAATGGGGTCGCAAACTATTTCCCCGCGAGATTTCTCTCCAACTTGTGGCGCGTCGTTGCCCGGAGTGCTACGCGGAACTTCCGGACAACGCGGTCTGGGTGTGCCCGACCTGTGGCTACACCCTTCGCACCCCTGCGGCGGCGAAGGCGGGGATCGTCTTCATGCTCCTGGGCCTGGCCTTCCTCGGCGTGTTCGTGTATGGCCCCGAGAACCTGGGCCTGACCTCGGGCATCCTGCCGACGGACCTCGCGAACCTGACGATCGTGAACTTCCCCCTGCTCGTCGTGGGAATGTTCGCGTTCGGCGCATTCCTTGCCGCGGCGGCCGCGCTCAAGGTCCGGTCCGAGCAGGCCCGCCTTCAGGCCGCCTAGAAAAAGTCGTCCAGTTTGAGTTCCTGCGCGTGGTCGTTGGTGAACAGCGAGGCGATCGCGTCCTCGATCAGGTCGATTCGCTGACGGAGGTAGTTCGACACCTCGAACTGCTGGCTGATACGCTTGGAGATCTCAAGGTATTTTTTCACGGAGCTTTCGTGGACCGTCAACGTGAGGTTCCCGCCGCATTCGACGCACCGGGCGCGGAGCGGAATGCGCCGGTACTTCGTCCCACACTTCGTGCACCGGACCTGCTGGCTCGAGAACGCCTTCAAGTTCCCGATGAGATCCGGAAGGAAATGGTGGACCACGATCCGGGCGACGACGTCGTTCGGGTCGACCGCCCGGATTCGGAGGGCCAGTTCGAGCTGCTTGTCGATCTTCTCCGCCATCGAACCTTCTCCATAGGCCGAGGCAAGAGGGCCCTGAGCCACGCCGCGGGTCCCGTGGGTGTAGGCGAAGCCCTCGTACTGGAGGACGCTCCCGATCCGCTTCCCCACCGTGTCGATTTGGGGTTCGACTTCCTTCGGGTGGGCGAAACGCTCCGCGGCCTCGAATAAGGATAGCGGATAGGCGCTCGAGAGATCGAGGTTGTGGGCCTCCTTGTCGATTTCGTTCGGGTCGATCCGCGTCGTCAGGACGAGCGGGGCGTCCATGAGGCCTCCGCGCTTGTCGGGCAGGAACGATCGCGAGAAGTTGATCAGGCTGTCGAGCAACAGGATGACGGAATCCTCGTCGCCGTCGCAGTTCCGACGTCGGGCGGCGATGAGATAGGGATGGGCGAAGCAGGCATTCGCATCCGTGAATCCGACGATTCGGGCGAGCACGCCGCCGCTCGTGTGCGGCGCGAGCGTCACGACGAGATGGCCCAGGAGGTCCTGGGGCGTCTTTGCGTCGTAGAAGCGCGCGAGGCCGTACAGTCGCTCGAGCAAATCGTCGACGAAGGCGGCCACGCGGACCAGGTATTCCCCTCCGGACCGGGCGAGGAGGATGTCCTGAGGCCGTAGCTCGAGGACCTGGTCCTCCCTCTCCAGGGGACGGCCGTTGCCATCCTGCGAGTACCCGAGTCGGCGCGCCTCGTCGACCGAGATCCCCGCCTCCTTCGGTGTGAAGTGCGTGAGCGGCAGGTTCGTCATGTCGAATCGAGTCGTGCCGTCCTTGAACACGTAGATCTCGTGTTTCGCGCGGAGGATCCCCTTCTCGATCGGCTCCGGGGTTTTGTTCTTCGAGATCATCCCTTGGACCGCCTTGATTTCGGCCGGCTTCGGTTCGCCGAGACGGTCGAGCGCGGTCCGGAGGACCTCCGCGAGGGGAACGCGTTGCCGTGCGGGCCCGTTGCGCGCGACCGTGTGGCCGCCGCACGAGCACTTCGGGAGGAACCACCGCTTGCCGCAGGAGGAGCAGATGCGGAGGCCCACCTCGACGTCGATGGCGTCCTTCGCGGCCGCATCGAGCAGGAGCCGCTGCGCACCCCCCTCATGCCCGATCGGGAAGAGGGAATGGGGGGCGGGCTGCATCTTCCGCGGTGCCGCCTTTTCGGGCCGGGCCATCCGCGCGCCGATCCGAGTCGGGGCCCGGGCCCGGACGGGGAAGCCTGCCAACCGGCTCACGAAGGCGAGCGGATCGGCCTCCTCCGGATTCGGCGCGAGATGGAGGGCTCCGTCCCGCTCCGAGATCCCGAGCGTCGCGAGCAATACGTCGGTGTGGCGTTCGAGCATCAGGCGGCCCGCTCGCACGGAGTACAAGGCGCCCAGCCGGACGAGCGGCTCCCGAAACGCCTCCTCGGCCGGGACGGAGAGGCGGCCTCCCTCGAAGCGTCCGTCGATGGCGATTCGCTCCCGGAGGCGACTCAACTCCTCTACGGTCAGGTCGTGGAAGAATAGGTTGTGTCGCGGATGGAGGGGGATACGGAGGTCGCGGGACCACGCCATCGCCTGCGCGGCCGATGCGGCCTCCCATCCTTCTGGGAGGGAGCCGAGGGCCTCCTGGAGGAGGAGCCCATACCACTCCAGGGAGAAGCCGCCGGGCATGAGCACGTGGTTGTTCTCCAAGAATTCGCCGAACGGGATCAGGATCTCGCCGAGGTCCGCGATCACCCGGACGTGGCCGGCGAGGCGTTTCGCCGCCGCGGCATCGGGGACCTCGATGAAATCGCCCGTGTCGAGGACGACGAGGGGCCCTTCGATCGTGTCGCAGGGCGTCACCGCGCCCGCCTTCCCCGGTCGTTCCGTCTTGATCTGCGTCCCGACCGCGATGAAGTCGTCGAGGATGTGCATCGTTGCGGGATGCAGGGCGACGGCCGCGAGGCCCGTGGCCCGGGTCCGACCGTATCGGAGGCGGAGGCCGCCGGGGCGGCTGGGATGGCAGAGGACCGGTCGGCCCGCGACGATATTCTGGATGAACACCTCGCTCGGCTCGACCCCGCTGTCTTCCGTGAGCTCCTCCGGTCCCGCATTCTTCTGCTCGACGTAGGCCGCCACGAACTCCCACCCGTCGATGCGGAGCTTCCGGACATGCTTGAGGATCTTCGGCGCTTTCAAGCACATGCCGTCCGCAATCACGAGGCATGCGCCGCCGCGGATCCGGTTCGTCTCGATCCGGGGGAGGTCTCGGAACCCGCTGATCTCCGCGTCCTCGGTCCCCTCCCCGTTGATGGAGACGGGACAGTTCGAGACAATTAGCGAGATCTCCTCCTCGGAGGGCGTGTACTGGAGGTGCTGCACCTGGCGGTACAGAGGGATCTCCTCCTTGAACCGCTCGACCTCTTCGCGGGCCGGCTGGTATCGGCCGATGCCGAGCTCCCGCCGGACGACGTCGGCGATGAGGACGCTGAGGGCCTGCCCGGTGCCGCCCGCCGATCGGATCGGGCCGGCGTACGACAGGTCGACGTACGAGGTCCCGTCCCGGTTCCGTTTGATCTTCACGGTGGCGAGGCCCTCGAGGGGCGCGACGAGGATGCCTTCCGTCAGGATCGCGAGGCCGACGCGGACGGCTCGCTCGACCGCTTTCTCCTTGCTCGCCGCGGGGCGGAGGGCCATCTCCTTGGCGACGAGGATCGCGAGCTCTTCCCGGTCGTGGTGCTTCGCCAGTTCCCGGATGCGACGGGCGACGCCTTCGACCTCGTAATGTTCGAGCAAGCGCTCGACCCGAGAGGCGAGGTCGTCGGTCAGGGGGATCTCCACGTCGAGTTCGGGGTCGAAGCCGCGGGCCCGCGCAGCCCGGGCGATGGCGTACGTCGCGTCGACCTGTGACGCGAGGCGACCGAAGTAGGAGCGGACCTCCTCCGACACGACGGGCGAAGAACCCATTCCATCCCTTCGAGAGGCGAGAGCGGGCGCGCGTATCCGGAGGACCGGGTATATGCCTTTGCTTCAACACCCATGCGGCGCCACGAATTTCCACGGGTGAAGCTTTATCGCCATCGGCCGGGTCTTATCGGGTAGCATGCTGAAGGTCCGCGATCCCGACGGTTTCCAGAAATCGATCGTGGAGTCGCCGGAGCCGACGGTCGTCATGTTCTGGGCGACGTGGTGTCCGTTCAGCCGACGATTCCATGCGGAATTCGAGAAGCTCGCGTCCTCGAGGCCGTGGCGCTTCGCGGCCGTGTACCTCGACGACGAAGAGAATCCCCTGTGGGAGGAATACGCCGTCGAAGTGGTCCCGACCCTCGCCCTGTTCCGGGACGGGAAGCTCATCGACCGACTCGACGGAATCCTCGGATATGGGATCGACCAGCGAATGGTCGAGGACTTCATCCGCCGCGTCGTCCCCGCCCTCGCATGACAGCGGTTCGGTCTCGCCTCTGATTCTCACATCGGCAGTTTTTAGCGCCCTCCCTAGGATGAAATCGCGTGCGAAAAATTCGCAGCGGAGTCTACGGACTCAACCCGCTGTTGGACGGAGGGGTGAACGAGAACAGCACGACCGTGGTGATCGGTCGCTCCGGGGCCGGCAAGACGACGCTCGCGACGCAGTTCATCCGCCGCGGATTGCAGGAAGGTCAAGAGGGCGTGTTCGTCAGCCTCGACGAAAACAAGGAACAGATCATCCGCGAAGCGGTCGAAATGGGGTGGTCCGACATTCTCGAGTACCTCGACGATGAGCTCCTCGTATTCATCGACGCTTCGGGTCGCGAATTTTCAAACTTCATCCGGAAGGAGCTCCCCGCCTTCGTCGCCGATTGGAAGGGGAGCACCGCGAGGATCGTCGTGGACCCGTTGACCCCGGTCCTCTGGTCGACGAAGGACCTGTACGAACAGCGGGACCTGATCGGGTACATGTTCAAGCAGACCCGAAAGGTGGGGACGGTCCTCTGCACCCTCGAGGAACACGGCCCCGCGGACCTCTCGGGACCGGAGACCGTCATCCCGATGTACCTCGCCGACTGCGTCGTGCATCTGAAATTCAACACGAACGACACGGACCCTTCTCGCCTCCTGAAAATCCTGAAGTGTCGAAACAGTCGCCACAGCCCCGGATCCCATCCCTTCCAGATCGTCCGCGGACTGGGGATCGTCGTCCAAGGAGTCGACGGAGGTCGGCCGGTGACGGCAAAGACGCCGTCCCAGCTGAGACAGCTGCTACTGACCCGATCGATGCCGAAGAACGTGCGCGACATCCTCGACAAGTCCCTGGACGGGCTCACGGATGCGGACTTCCGCGGCCTCAAGCCGGAGGAAGTCCTTGACCTGATTCTGCAGGAGTACCAGGGGGCGTAGGATGGCCCGCGGGATCGGGCGAGCCTTGCAGAAGGCCGTCGCGCGGGAGGGCCTCGACGAGGACTTGGAGGGGGAAGGCCGAAGCCTCGCGAACGCTCACCGGCGTCAGGTGTTCCGCTACCTCTGCCTCCGGCCGTGCGCGCGGGTGGGGGACATGGGCCGGGACCTTTCGATGTCCCAAGCGAACGTGCGATGGCACATCTGGGACCTCGTGGAGAACGGCTACGTCCAGTTCGAGGGAGCGCGGGTCTTCCCGATCGGCCTGATCAATCCCGAGGACGCGGCGCTCTTCGCGGCCCTCGCGTCCGCCGGCCGGGCCGAGATCCTCGAGACGGTCTTTCAATCGCCCGGCATCTCCATGCAGGAACTCGCCGAGCGGGTCCATCTGACGCGGCAGTCGGCGAGCAAGATTGCCGCGGAACTCGCCGGGTTCGGATGCCTCACCACGGCCGATGATGGCCGATACCGGCGGGTGTACCCCACGGACGTCCTCGTCCGGAAACGCGACGCGAACCACGAACGAGCGGACGCTTTCGGCGAAGCCCTCCTGCGGCGGCTCGCGGAAGAAGGACTCGCGCCGGAGCTCCTGCGGCGCGAGGAGGCCGCCCTCCTCCTCCGCTTCGGCGGAGGCGCCCGACGGGTCCAGCTGGGCGTCCCCCTCGACCCGTACGTCACGGCGTGGATGCGGCCCGAATGATAGCACATGTTAACGAATTGACTAGACGGCGTGATATCCACGATACAACGCGCTTTAAGTAGCAAAGGGACCCGCTCTCAACGATGGACGAGAGCTATCTCGAGTGGCTGAGTTCGATCCCCGGCTCGGATGCCGAGCGCGCGCGCCGGATCGCCGAGCGCTTCCCGACCTACGAAAGCCTCCGAGGCGCGCCACGTGAGGAACTCCTCGCGATCGAAGGCCTCTCGCCCTCGTTTGTCGATTCTCTGCTCGGGCTGCTCGGCAATCCTTCCGACCGCGACGCCGCAGAGCACTTGTTCCTCTGCCCGGAATGCGGGTCCTTCGCCGGCTCGGGCGCGACCAAGTGCGCCTTTTGCGGGGTCGAGTTCGAAAGCTCGAAGGAATCCGAACTGGCCGGCCAGCTCTCCGATTTCCTGGAGGAAGAAGACACCTCCCGAATTTGTCAGACCTGCGGCGCGACGATGGGAGCGGAATCGACGACCTGCCCCGTGTGCGGGCGCCAATACGACGCCGAAGGGCTCGCGTTGCTGCCGAGCCTACAGCCGCACCTGGACGAGGCCGTCCCTTTCTGCTCCCGGTGCGGGGCCTATCTCTTCTCCGATGAGGCGGAATGCGCGATTTGTGGGACGTTGGTCTCGGGCGTCCCCGAGCCTGCCGCCGGGACGAAGGGCGTCGTGAAGGACTTCCTCAGCCGCTGGCAGCGGGTCGCCGTACCCGGCCCGGTCGCGTCCGAGGCGGATCGACTCGCGGAGGAATTGGAGCACTACGACCGCCTTCTCGAGGCGAACCCGAACCTGGAACGGGCCTGGTCGAACCGGGCCAAGGTCCTAGACAAGCTCGGTCGCACGAAGGAGGCGGCCGAGTCGCTCGCGAAGGCCGCGGAACTGAACCCGGCCCGTGAGGAGCAGTACCGTCTCGACGTCCAGAACATCCTGCGATCGAAAGAGGATGCGTCGGTCATCGCCCCGCAATGGAAACAGCCCGCCCCGACCGCCGCACCGAAGGTCGTCGACACGCATCTCATCGAAGCCCTGGAACACTACGACTCCTTGCTCCGTGCGGACCCGAGCCTCGTCGTGGCCTGGAGGACGAAGGCGGAAATCCTGGAGCGCCTCGAGCGCCCCGAGGAAGCTCGTGCAGCCGGCGAGGAAGCGGACCGCCGGGAGCGCGACGACCGGTTCGTCCGGGCGGCGGTCACAGGTCTTCAATCGAACGGCCTCGCAACCTCCGGGCCCGCGGGCGTCGGTCGAACGAACGGCCGCGTGAACGGCACGAGGAACGGCCACACGAACGGGCGGACGAACGGGCGCACGAACGGTCGGGTGAACGGCCTCGGCGAGGGCCGAGTCAACGGGCTGACGAACGGAGCGGCGGGCGGTCTCACGTTCGGCCGCGGCGCCACGAACGGGTTGGTCAATGGGAACGGCTTCACGAACGGCCGCCGGGGACGACACCCCACGCCGCGGATCCCGGCCCAGCCTCACTGGTCCCGATCGGTGATCGGGATCGCCGCAGTCGTTGCCCTCATGGTCATCGTCCCGATCCTCGCGAGCATGCTCTCCCCCGGTCCCACGGCACCGTCCTCGATCATCCAGATTGACGGGAACTTCGGCGACTGGTCGAACCAGCGATCTTACGGGCAGACTTTCTCGGCACCGGTGGGCAACCCCTCGGTCCACCTCGTGGCCGTCAAGGTCGCGATGCAGGATCGCGAACTGTTCGTGTACGCCCGCGTCCAAGGCCTGATGTTCCAGGGCTCCGGCGTCAATGAGACGGACAGCATTTTCGTCTTCGTGGACGAAGACAATAGCCGGACCACGGGGTATCCGATCGGAGACCTCGGGGCGGACTCCCTCGTCGAAGTGTACGGCTGGCGAGACCTGGCGGACATCCAGCATGGGGTCACGCCGATGGTCTTCAACGAGACGGGCCAGCTCCAATCGAACGATTGGCACCGATTCATCCCGGGCGGTTCCGCGGATGCGGCCTTCAGCGGGCAGGAGCTCGAAATCCGGACGGATGTCCGAGACCCGGCCCGGGCTCGCGTCCTCGTGTACGCTGCCGACAACCTGGGCGATTTCGATCCCGCGGACGGGTCGATTCGCGCGAATCTCCCCACGCTGATCGTCGGCCAGCAACTCGTGGCGCAGGACATCGTCGCCTCGGCCGCGGTCCCGTTCCTCCGCATCACCTTGGCCCCCATGGGCGGTGCCGTCCACGTGAGCGGCGTGAATGTCACGCGCCGCGGGACCTCCGCGGACCCGGTCAACCTCACCCTGTACCGCGATGACGGAAGCGGAAGCCTCGACGCGAACGACACGTTCCTCTCCAACGCGACCTTGGTGGGAACCGGACTGGGGCTCCCGGCCAACGAGGACCTTGCCGGACCGGCCACCTACTGGATCCAGACGAGCTGGACGAACCGCACGCCGGCGTCGACGTTCGGACTGTCTGTGACCGACGTGAATTCGAACGGGACGGCGAGCTTCCGGCCCGCGGAGCAAGGCCTCGTGTACCTGCTCGCGGCGCCGACCGGATTGCAGGTGGACGGCGCGTTCGGAGACTGGCAGGGCCGGCCCTACGGGCAGGACCTCCTCGGCGACGTGACGAACAAGACCGGATCCCTCGCCTACGACGCCAACGTCGATCTCCTGGCGACGGCGGTGGACCTCGGTGCGAACTTCACCGGATATGCTCGAGTGGACGGTTCGATGCTCGGCGGACAAGACATCCCGAACTCCCGTGTCCGCACGTACCCTTCGCCGCCCTCGAACAACAGCAGCGCACCGAACCCGATCGTCCCGCCCCAAGAAGGCGTCGACGTGATGTACGCGTACATCGACGGCGACAATTCCTCCGCGACGGGCCTGTGGGCCGACGTCGGCGGTCAGCCTTACGGCTTCGACCATGCGATCGTCGTCGTCGGTCGGAATGGGGCCGTCACCTCGAGCGGGCTCTACGGTTTCGGGCCGAATCGGACGAACCCATGGACGTACCTCCGACCCGTGACGGTCGGCCTCGACGCCCATCGGATCGAGTTTGCGGTCAACGCGAGCGTCCTCGCCCTGACGGCGGGCTATCGGGTCGTGTTCTATGCCTCCGACTGGAGGCTGGAGTTCGACTTCGGCCTCCCGGACGCGGTGGTGGCCCGCTTCCCCGTGGTCATCCAGGCTGCGACGAATGTCGTCATCAACGAGGTCTCTCCCCGGCCGAATCCGGAGTGGGCCGAGCTCGCGAACCCCTTGGCGACGTCGGTCTCTCTGAACGGCTGGGTCCTTCAGGTCCGCAGCAGCGGGCCATGGACGACGGTCTTCACCTTCACCACGCAAGTGCTCGGGCGGTTCGGATCGGGATCCGAGTACCTCCAGGTCTTCCTGCCTTCGAACGCGCTCCCGAATGGCGGCGCCCAGGTCCGCCTTCGCTCCGGCACCACGACGATCGATCGAGCGACGTATCCTGGGAACGTGAACAACGGACAGACGTGGGCCCGATTCAAGGACCCGGTCACCGGGGTTCCGATCGACACGCAGAACAACGCGGATTTCTACGTCTCCTCCTCGCCATCGGCGGGTCGGGCCAATGACCGACACGGGCCGACGATCGTCGTCACGAAGACGGCGAACTTGGCCGTCGCCGCGCCGGGGAACGGGATCACCTACACGCTCCATTATGACAACACGAACACCGGGATGGCCAGGACGGTGTGGATCAACGACACCTTGCCCGGAGGCGTTGCCTTCTCCTCCTCGAGCGTCCCCTACAACTCCGTCTCCGGGTCGACGTACCGCTGGATCTTCACCAACGTCATGCCGGGGGCCCACTCCTTCACCGTCACGGCACTGGTGACGGCCAACACGACGGACGGCCAGGTCCTCAGCAACGTCGCTGCTCTGACCTACACGGACCAATTGTCGCGATCCCTCCAGGGCAACCAGGCCTGGGCGAACACGACCGTCTCCCGGCCTACGATCACCGTGGTGAAGACCGCGACGCCGTCCTCGGCGAAGCCCGGGGACGTCGTGACGTTCCGGATCTATTACAACAACACCGGTTCCGCGTCGGCCGGGACCGTCTCGATCAAGGACAGCCTTCCGACGGGAATGACGTTCCAGAGCGCGAGCCCCGCCCCGACGTGGACCGATGGGCGCACCTTCTTCTGGAATTTCACGAACGTCGCTCCCGGCCCGCACAGCCTCACCATGAGCGCGCAGGTGAATCCGGGCTTCACCGGCTCGCAGCTGGTGAACTGGGCCTTCCTGAACTACACGACGGCGGGAGGGTATGCCTTGACCGGGAGCCGCTCCTCGGCCGTGGTCGCGATCCCCGAATTGCAGGACATGATCTTCGTCGCCCTCGTGCCGCTCGTCATCGTCGGGCTCAAGTGGCGGGCCCAGCGGCGCGAGAAATAAGAGGGAGTGGCTGACAGCGTTCCATGGATCGGCGGCCGTTAGAACGGCACGTTTCGTCGTCCACCACAAGGATGGACGGCTAGCGTACCTAGGTCGCCGGCCCAAGCCCTCCTCGGAGGAGGGCAGGCTTCGCGCGGGCTCGCGCACCGCACTACCGCAGGGAACGTGGGCGGGCTTAACTTCCGGGTTCGGGATGGGACCGGGTGTATCCCCGCCGCTTTGGCCGTCAAACCACTGCTGAGCACGCTGAGAGGCCGCCCGATATTTCACTGTTTCGTTCGGCCCGGGCTAGCCGCCGAACGGGAGGACTCCGAGCAGCACATTCCCCACGAAGAACGCGAGGAGGAAGCCTCCGAGGAGAGGCACCATGAATGGCACCTGCGGCGTCACCCATGCCCGATCGATTCCGGCCGCGCGGAGGCGGGCGACCTCCGGGCTCGGATCTCCATCGCGTTTCGGGAACAGGACGAGGACGTGATCCCCGCGTTCCGTGATTTTCTCCATCAGCCACACGTGCCGCGGGAGCGGATCGATGCGTGCCCGATACCCGAGGAAGGCCTGCGGCAGCGCGAGGTCGCCGGCGAGCAGATTCCGGACGAGGAAGCCGACCGGGACGGCGAGGAACAAAACGGCGGCATCGACCCAGACGACGAGCGAGAACGGGAACGCGATCCGCCAGAACGACTCCACACGGGAGGACAACCCGATGAGCGGAAAGGGGCTCACCTCCGGGTACGTCGGGAGGAGGAGGCCAAGGGCGATCAGCGCCTTGGTGTCCGCCCCTCCGTGGAGGATTCGGACGCGGTAGAACCACTGGTAGACGAGGACCATGGCGGGCATGGAGTAAAGTTCGAGGAGTCCCTGCGGCATCGGCGAGCCGGCCGAGGAATGCGTGGCTGCGGGGTACACGAAGAGGGCCGCAGCGATGATGAACAGGAGCATTCGGATGGGCCGCGGATGGAACCCATCGTGCTCGAATAGCGGCGCGCCGAAGAAAATCGCGTAGAACAGGACCGCCGCGGAGCCGAGAAGAGCCCAGGCGCCCGGGTCCCCCGGGTTCGCGACGAGCTGGATCGCGAGCAGGAGCAGTCCGATGGACCCGAGGGCGATCCAGAGCGGGTCCGGAACCCTCCGCGTGCGAACGTCCGAGACCCCCGCGACGAGGAGGAACCCGGTGCCCACCGCGAACCGGACCGCCGCGAAGGCGTCCACGTCGGCGCAAGGGGGCGTCGTTATTTCAAGCGTTCCTCAAGGGGTTACCACCAGCGGGCGTCCCCGAGCCGGGCGATCACCCACTCCTGGTCCCCGGTCTCGAAAAGTTCGGCGAGGCAGCGGCCGATCGCATGATGCAACGGCTCGTGCGTGAAGATGTGGATCATCATGTACGTCCAATCACCCTCGGGTGGGCGGAATCCGCGAGAATACGCGTCGCCGAGATCCCAAAGGTGGACCGCGGTCGTGCTGCGGTAGATTCCCGAGGATCGATCGGGAGATCCGAACGTCACCGCGGCGCGGAGGAATCCGGCGCGTTTGGACCACGCAATCCTCTCCAGCTCGAGCGGCGGAACCTCGGATCGCAAGAGGTAGAAGAGCCACCTGATCCCTCCATCGCGGAGCGGGGAAAACGCGGCCGTTGAGTGGTCATCGGCATCCAATCGCACCAATGTCGCGGTTCCCTCCGTCTCCAAACGCGAGCCCGACCCCGTGGACGGACGGGATTTGTCGTCAGGCCCGCGGCGACGAAGTTTCCGATCGCGGGGTTTCGTCGATCGGGACGGGACTTGGCGATTCTTGGATCGCACGACCGAACCTCCGGACCCACGCCGGTGCGCAACGCGACTGCCGGCCTCGATATTTTGCCGCGACCACCTTAGGTCGAAGCGACTAAATAGACCCTCACAAATCGCGAACCGAGAG
>VBLS01000254.1:0-399 GCA_005878635.1 Methanobacteriota archaeon
CGGTTGGTTCTGTAATTTCCAGAGTCTCTGAATCTGCGGAAATGCTTGTCGCCCGACTCGGAATTGACACCACCGATCTCGCAAGCTTTCTGCCTACTACGACAGCGGGTCTGGTAACAGGATACCACACATTTGGCCCATACTCGGTCTATGTGTATCACCTCGCCGACTTGTTTGACAACCGCGCCCCGCAGGCCGTTGACGCAGCATACCTGATTGGCGAGTCATCCGAAGAGGTCGCGACCTTCCAAGAAGCGATTGACTGGGCGCCCGAGACAGAATGGTCGCGGAAGTCCCAAGACGGCTTCGGGCTCTCCCGAAAGGTGTTCACCATCATTCGAACCGGTATCTCGGTCACAAGCCAGGTTGTCGGGAAGATGCTCGTCCCCGTCATGACGC
>VBLS01000254.1:473-2834 GCA_005878635.1 Methanobacteriota archaeon
CATGACGCTACCCGCAGGAAGTAGAGAACAGATGACCTTTGGCCGATCCACTTTCGTCGTCACGAAGCTTACCGATTTCGAGACAGGCCGCCCCTACTTCGTCGTCGGCGAGACGGCGGTTCAGACGGTCAAGCTCAGGGTGCCGCATCCGGAAATACCTGGGACAGAGCTCACAGAAGTTCGCTCAATCGAGCGAGGAATTCGCGCTGAGATTGTCGACAACCTCGAGGACTCAAAACTCCTCACGGGTGTGAAGTACTCCAGTCTCAAGACCGCCCTGCGTGGGGCCGCGATTGGGGCAACTCTGGTAGTCTTCGGAAGTCAAGCCGTCCTCGCTTTTGCGGACGGCGACTATGTAAAGGGCACTGTTTTCAGTGTGGCCGGAGGGACCGCAGCCTTTGGCGTTGCAAAAGCTGACGTCGTCTTCACGGGTAAGCTTTTCAAGGGCCGGGTCTCACCATTCGGGTTTAGGGTGAGGCTGGGTACGGTCGCAACGATCGCAGTTACCGGAATTCTGGCATCGTATGAACTCTACCTGGCTGTGCGTTCGACTGATTCGATCAAGAGATTAGCCCACTACGAGAGCGGCGCGTCGATTCTTGCTGACTCGATCGTCGCAGCGGTACCTCTGTATGGGGCTGCCGCTATGCTTGGCTGGCAGCTTGGAATGATAGCAGCAATCGGTGTTGAGGCGCTCCTCGGCATCATGCCAAATTCGCTGGCTGTCAAGATAGTAAGCTCTCCCGGAAGCACCGTGGTCTTTCTCTTCGAGTACGCTTTCACCACCGAGATCCCGTCCGCTGTCGCCGAGGACGCATTAATTCAATTATTGAATTTCTTGGCGGAAGTGGCTAGATATAGCAACTCTTTGAACCCTCCTGTCCCAACCTTGGTACTGGTGCCGTGAGATGGAGACGACCACCTACTCGTCCGCCGGCGTGCGAGCAGGTGACTCGGAAGGCCTCGGACGCGTTTACGCGGAATCTGGCGATATCGTTTTGATCCCAGATGAAGAGGTCCTAAAGACCAGCCCCGGGTGGGACATTGACGTGACTTCCCCCTGGCGGAAGATATTGCCCAAGCTGATATTCGCTGGATTTAGTGGCAAAGCGTCAAGCGAGCTCTACATCACAAACCAACGAATTGTCCTCCTCAGAGAGATCGACTTATGGAGGGAACTCAGGGAGGAACTTTCACCTCTGGGTATCCCATCTGCTGCGGCCAAAGAGCTTCATCTGCGGAGGCTGAAGTCGGCGGGTGTGCGCCAGTTTTGCGAGATAAAGCCCCGAAACTTCCGAGTTGTGAGAATGAAAAGGCTTGACCGCCGTTGGTCGTGGTTGGACCTCCGCCTCCTCGATGTCGATAACACCCGATATGAAATTACATTCGCGAAAACCGAGGGCTTAGACCCCGAGACATTAACGCTCATTCAAGCGCAATTTCAACATTAGCTCGATTCAAATCCCGCCGCCCATTCATCGTACCCGCCGTTACTTTATTACTCGCTCCTTCCTTGTGCTTCGTCTCGAAAGGGACTAGGCCGAGCGAATGCTACAGAAATTGCTCGTTGCTGCGGGAATCTCGCGGCTAAATTCGATGCAAATTTTGGCAATCGATGAGATTCGCAAAGGTACAAATGTATTGATCGTGGCTCCAACTGGTTCTGGTAAAACAGAGGCGGCGTTACTCCCTATTCTCGCATTGCTGGGCGAAGAAAAGAGTCTTGGGATCCAAGCTCTCTACGTTACCCCGCTCCGGGCCCTGAACCGAGACATGATTGGACGCATTCAGCGTTTGGTCGCTCACACCAAGCTTACCGCCGCGGTCCGCCACGGAGACACTAGCCCGGCTGAGCGGCGAAAACAGGCTGCAACGCCGCCGAATCTCCTGATTACTACACCCGAGACTCTCCAAGCCATCCTTTCTGGGAAGGTGATGCAACGCCATCTCAAGGCGATCAGATTTGTCATCATCGATGAGATTCATCAGTTCGCCCATGATCGCCGGGGCATCCAGCTGACGACCGGTCTTCAGCGACTTCGAAGGATTACTGAACGAGACTTCCAACGGATCGGCCTCTCCGCAACTATCGGCCATCCAGAAACAATCGCATCTATCTTCGGGGGCGAGAAACCGCTGAAAGTGCTGCTTGCTCCCTTGGAGAAACAGTACGAGTACCGAGTCGAATGGCCGCGGCCGATCGACAAGGACTTCGAGTCCGCTCGCGATCTCTACATTACTCCAGAGGCCGCCGCGGGCCTCTCGGCAATCGATGACACGCTTGACGAAAGCCGATCGACCCTGGTCTTCGTCAATGCCCGTCCGCTCGCCGAGCTCCTCGGTTCCCGGCTCTCCATGGTG
>VBLS01000130.1 GCA_005878635.1 Methanobacteriota archaeon
CGACGCGATCGCGGGAGAGCGGCGGACGACCACGATCCACCGGGAACACGGACTCCGGTACCGCGTCGACCTGTCGCAGGCCTACTTCAGTCCTCGCCTCGCGTCGGAACGGAAACGAATCGCCGACCTGGTGCACGACGGCGAGCGGGTCGCCGATCCCTTCGCGGGCGTCGGCCCCTACTCGATCCTCATCGCGAAACGTCGCCGGCCGCGGGAGATCGTCGCCTCGGACGCAAATCCGGTCGCGGTTCGACTTCTCCGGGCGAACGTCGCGGCGAATCGGGCGGAACGGATCACGGTCCTCGAGGGAGACGCGCGCGCCGTCTTGACGAGAGTCGCTCCCGTGGACCGCGTGATCGTCGATCTGCCGCACTCGGCCATGGACTACCTGCCCCAAGCCTTCGGGGCCCTCGCCGAGGAGGGGACGGTCCACCTCTACGCGATCCTGGAGGGAGCAGAGGAGTCCGAGCGAGGCGACGTGATCAAAGCCCTCGCCGAGAAGGCCGGTTTTCTCATCCGAGGTCTCTCGCACCACCACGTGCGCGGCTATTCGCCGACGAAATACCACACCGCGTTCGACGTCACGGTCGCCCGAGCGTGACGCCTTTCTGGTGCTGGTAGGTTCCGGAGCGACGCTCGTAGGTCTCCGAGGCGGGCGACTCGAGGGTCACGAAGACGACCTGGGCGAACCGCTCTCCGATCGGCAGCTCAAGGGGCTCGGACGACGCGTTGAAGGCGCCGAAGGTGAGCGTCCCGGTGAACCCCGCGTCGATGATCCCGAACGATGCGATGACGCCCCGGCGGGCCCAGGTCGTCCGGAGCCAGATCTGGCCCGCGACGTGCCTCCCCAGCCGGATCGTCTCGCGGGTGCTGACGGCGAATCGCGTCCTCGCCGGGATGTGGTTCGGATCCGGCTTCCCCTCCGTCGCGGGCACGACCACCTCATCGACGGAAACGTCGTATCCGTTCGGGGTGAGATTCCCCGCGTCGAACGGCTCGATTCCGATCTCGCCTTTGGCGACATATTGCAGGATGTCGGCGTCGGAAAGCAAGCCCATGGTCCGTGGTAACTCGTGTCGCGGAATAATGCTTCCTTCGAGAATCAGGAATGGGACGCTTGCCCGAGGGTATATAGGCCGGGCGCACGGAAAGAGCATCGTCAAATCGGAGAAAGGAGTGAATCCAATGTGCGCCCTGCTATGGAGAAAGAAGCCCGTCAAAGAGAACGGCCTCAAATCGGAACCGAAGGTCCGGAGACGCAAGGCGGACGCGGAACTCGCGCGTTCGTTCCTCGGCCCCGAGACGGTCGGGTTCCTTCTCGGGCGCGCGTGGGGCCTCCGCTGAATTCGACGACCTCGTCCCCGGCGATCCCGGATTGTGGAAGGCCGCCCTCCCAAGGTTTAAGCGATTTGCCCAGTTAGACCGCAGGAGGCGGTCCCATCGACTTTCGTCTCACGGACGAGCAGCGGCTCATCCAGGAGACCGCGCGCGATTTCGTCGACAAAGAACTCGTCCCGCACGTCCGGGAGTGGGAGGCCAAAGGGGAGGTCCCAAAGGCCTTCTATGCGAAGATGGCAAATCTGGGATTCCTCGGGGCGCCGGTGCCGGAGAAGTACGGCGGCGCCGGCATGGACTACGTCGCGTTCATGCTCCTGGTCGAGGAACTCAGCCGCGGCTCCTCGTCCGTGAGGACCACCGTTTCGGTCCAGACGTCCCTTTCCGAGACCTCCCTCCTGTGGTTCGGCTCGGAGGAGCAGAAGAAGAGGTGGCTCGTGCCGCTCGCCAAGGGGACTACCTTCGGGGCCTGGGCGCTTACCGAGCCGCAGGCGGGGAGCGACGCGGGCAACTTGCAGACGACCGCGCGCCTCGACGGCGACGAATGGGTCCTCGAAGGCCAGAAGCGGTTCATCTCGAACGGGAGCCTCGCCGACCTGATCCAGGTTTACGCGCGCGAGCCGGGGACGAGCCGTCACGAGGGCATCTCTCTGTTCATGGTGCCCAGGGACGCCCCTGGGTTCAAAGTCACACACGTCGAGACCACGACCAAACTGGGCCTTCGCGCGAGCCCCACGGCGGACCTCGCCTTCGAGCGCTGTCGCATCCCGAAGGGGAACCTGATCGGGAAACGTGGGGACGGCTGGAACCAGGCGATGAGGACCCTGAACAGCGGGCGGATCGGCATCGCCGCGGGCGCGGTCGGCGTCGCCCGGGCTGCCCTCGAGGCCGCGGTGAAGTACGTCAAGGAGCGCAAGGCCTTCGGACGGCCGATCGGCGATTTCCAGCTCGTCCGCGAAATGATCGCGCAGTCCGCGCTGGAGATTGACGCGGCGCGGCTCCTCACCCTCCGCGCGGCCCAGTTGCGGGACCTCGGCTTGGACAACACGCTCGAGGTTTCCATGGCGAAGTTGTACGGGGCGCAGATGGCACAGCGCGTCACGGATTGGGCGATCCAGGTCCACGGCGGGTACGGGTTCAGCGGCGACTTCGACGTGGAGCGTTACTACCGCGATGCCCGGATCCTCGGCCTCTACGAAGGCACGAACGAAATCCAGAAACTGATCATCGCCGACCGGACGCTCGGACCGACGACGAAATGAGGAGCCCGATGCCGTCCCCCGTGCCGGACTGCATCTTCTGCAAAATCGTGCGCGGCGAGGCACCCGCGAGCATCGTCCACGAAGACGAGACCACGTTGGCGTTCCTGGACATCCGGCCGATGATCCGCGGTCACGCCCTCGTGATCCCGAAGGCCCACGCCGCTTCGCTCGCGGAATTGCCGAAGGAAAGCTCGGGCCCGATCCTCGAAACCGCAAGGAAGGTGGCCGCCGCGCTCCGCCGCAGCGGACTGCGGTGCGAGGCGGTGAATCTTTGGCTGGCCGATGGAAAGGAGGCAGGCCAGGAGGTCTTCCACCTGCACTTCCACGTGCTCCCGAGGTTCCGAGGCGACGGATTCGGCGTCCGGACGGGGCCCGACTACGGCCGGATGCCGGAGCGATTCGAATTGGATGCCACGGCCTCGAAGATCCGCGATGCGATGGGGCGTTAGGGAGCGAAGCGCTTCCGAATCCTCTCCAGGTCGGCCGCGGGAAGTCGCTCGCGGGCGGTCGGGAACAGGCTCATCCGTTCCTTGCGGAAATGGTCCCAGAGGAACTGGACCAGGAAGATGCCGTGGCGGTTCGTCTCCTGGATCGCGGCCCAGGAGGCGTCCGCCTCCAACTCTCGGGTCGCGGCCCGGAACTTGTCCACCCCCCTCCGGATCTCGTCGTGCTCGTATCCGACGACGTTGACGAGGGTTCCGTATCGTCCGATCGCCTTTTCGAGGGGCGCGAGGAGGACTTCGTCCTCCGCCGCGAGGACCGGCAGGAGTTCTTCTTCGAAGAAGCGGACCGACTCATCGAGGAGGATCTCGTTCTCTTCGCTCGCGTCCCGGGTCGCCATCATCTCGTCGAGGGTTGCCTCGAGTTCCGTGAGCTTGTCGACGAAATCCGCGTGGTCTGCGAGGAGCGCGGCGAAGGGATCGTCCTCCGGGAGGTCTCCCATCCGCCCGAAGAGCCGATGCGGCCCTAAAAGGATGCGCACTACGGAGAGAAGCGGCCGGGCGTCCGCGGGAAGGGCACTGCATCGCGGATGTGTCCGAGCTTGCAGATCCACTGGATGAGTCGCTCCATGCCCATCCCGAAGCCGGCGTGCTGGACGCTCCCGAATCGGCGGGAATCGAGGTACCAGTCGTAGGCCTTCGGATCCTCGCCTTGTTCGAGGAGCGCCTTCTTGATCGTCTCGAGGTCGGTCTCCCGCTCGCTCCCGCCGACGATCTCGCCGACCCCGTCGCCGCCGATCACGTCGAACCCGAGGACGAGGTCGGGATGTTTCGGGTCGCGTGCCTTGTAGAACGCCTGCGAGACTCGCGGGTAATGCGTGACGATGACCGGCTTCGACTTGCCTTCGGTCAGCGCCCGCTCCTCGAGCGTGCGAAGGTCCTTGCCCCACTCCACCTCGATGCCCTTCGCCTTGAGCACCTTCAGGGCCTCATCGTACGTCATGCGCTCGAAGGGAGGCTTGACGGCCTTCAGGAATTCCGGCGTGCGGCCTAAGGCGACAATTTCCTCGACTCGCTCCTCCGCGACGAGCGCGCAGGCCTGGGAGATGACGCCCTCTGCGTGCCGGATCACGGCGTCCATCCCGACCCAGGCCTCTTCCATCTCGGCATGCCAGTATTCCGTCAGGTGTCGCGTCGTCCGGGATTTCTCGGCGCGGAACGAGGGCCCGACGTAGTAGATCTTCTCCATCGCGAGGACGAGGGCCTCCGCGTAGAGCTGCCACGACTGCGTCAGAAAGGCCTTGCGACCGAAGTAGTCGACCTCGAAGAGGGTCGCGCCGCCCTCGCTGCCCGCCGGCGTGATCATCGGAGGCTGGACCTCCCAGAAGCCATGTTCGCGGAAGTATTCGTGGACGGCGCCGAAGACCGTGTGACGGACGCGGAAGATGCCCGTCATCTTCTGCGAACGGACCCACAGATGCCGGACGTCGAGGAGGAACTCTTCGCTCAGGTCTTCCTGAATCGGGAACTTCTCCGCGAAGTGGACGACCTTGAAGTCGTCCGATTGGATCTCATACCCGCCGGGGGCCCGCTTGTCGGCGACGACTTTTCCGTGGACGACCACCGCGGACTCGATCAGCGCCTTCTCTGCGGCCTGAAATGCTTCGGGAGATACGGCATCCCGCGAGATCGTCGCCTGAAGGATCCCCGTCGCGTCCCGGATGACGACGAAGGCCTTCCCCCCGACCGTCCGGGTGCGGTAGATCCAGCCTCGCAGCTCGACGACTTTGCCGGTGTGGCGTCCTTTGAGGATTTCTCCGATGGAGACCATGAACCCCAGTCCCATCCCGCTGGGTCTAGATTACATTTTCGCGGTTCGCCGGCATCAGAAAAGAGCGACTCGCCTCCGATTCGCGGCCGATGTTCTGATCCAACACCGGGGTCGAAAAGGACAACTACCCCCGGTGCGGTCCGAGCATCCGATGTTGCGCGTCGCGGGGCCGGAAGACCTCGATGACCTCCATGCCTTCGAGGTCCGGTGCTTTCGTGACCATCCGTTCCGCCGAGACCATGTGGAGTGGATCCTCGGCAACGACCATGCGTTGACCTTGGTCCAAGACGGGACCGACGGGTTCGTCGCGGTCATGATGCTCCTGTTCGAGGGGCGGAGTTGTCGCGTCCTTTCGATCGGCGTCGCCCGGAACGCCCGGCGCCGAGGCATCGCGACCGGGTTGATGCAGGCCGCGGAAGCGCTCTGCCGCGAACGAAAGATGGGGACCGTTCGGCTCGAAGTGAGCACGCGCAACCTCGCGGCGATCGAGCTGTACCGCGGCCTCGGCTACCGCACGGATGGAGTCCTCTACGGGTACTACTCATGGGGAGAAGATGCCTACAGCATGACGAAGAACCTTGCACCGGAACCTTCTCCCAGGATCTCGCCGCCGACAGAACCATCCCGTTCAATAAATATTAATCTATAGATATTAATCAGCACGAATCGGACGGCGTTCTGCAAATCCTTAAGTCCCCTTCGACAATGCGCCGTGCTCGCGGACTCCCATGCTCCCAATCCCGACGAAATTCTTCGTGACTTCCGGCAAGGCGGTTTCGAAGGTCTCGGACCTGAATGCCTTCGATGAGGCCCTCCAGAACGCGGGTCTTGCGGAGCAAAACATCGTGTCCGTCTCTTCCGTGCTGCCGGTCGGCATCAAGCCCGTGCGCAAGCGGGATTTGCCGATGGGGGCGATCACGCACTGCGTCCTCGCCCAGCAACGCGGCGGGGAGGGGGAGACCGTGTCGGCGGGAATCGCCTACGGATTCCGCGACGACGGGTTCGGCGGATACGTCGCCGAGGGACACATGCACGGCACGAAGAACTCGCTCCGCGAGGTCATGGAGTGGAAGATGGGCGAGATGGCGAAGCTCCGCGGCATCAAGTTCCGGCGGATCGACTATCGGATCGAGGAGCTCAGCATCCCCATGGATCACTACGGAGCCTGCCTCGCGGCCCTCGTGTTCCTCGCGTGACCATGTACGGCGTGGTCGTCTGCCCGCGGTGCAAACGAGCGAAGGGCGTGGACCTGAAACAGAAGACGACCACCTGCCTTTGCGGCTTCGAGATCCGCGTGGTCCCGGCGCGCGTCCGCGCCCGGGCGAACACCGCGCGCGAGCTCGCGCCCCTCGTCGGCCAAGTCAGCGCGGAGATCGCGGGAGGCCTGAAGGCCTATCGAGAGGCGGCGGCCCCCGTGCGGCGGATCCGGCCGCGGGACGTCCACGTACGGGTCATCGGGATCGCCTCCAAGGCCCGAGATCGCGCCAACCGAGTCCGTGTGGCCGCCGTCGAGCTCACGCGGGAACTCGAGGTCTTCTCCATGGAGGATTGGGACCGCGTACTCACGGGCCTTGGGATTCCGCACCCGGAAGAAGCGCTTGCGGCCCTGGTCCGAGCGAACCTCGTCCTGGAGCCGACGAGCGGCTTCTATCGAGCCGTGAGCCTCAGCCCCGAGGCGTGAAGGCCCGCCGACGATCCCGCCGCAGCTCGCGACGGAGGTCCTCGGGCAAGGTCCCCGGCAGAATCCGATGGTAGACGTAGTAGTAGACGAGGAGTGCGAACCCCGCCGAAGTCGCCGCCGAGATCGCGGAAAACGGCTCGTCGACGCGGAGGATGAACGGGAAGAGGAAGGCGGCGTGGGCGAAACGGAACCCGATCGCACGGAGGAAGGAAGGCCACATCTCCTTGCGGGAGGCTCCGAAACCGATGATCGAACCGGTGTCTGCGTTCACCAGGCCGAGGCTGACCGACAGGACCAGGAGCAGGCCCAAGGTCTCCGGGACGTAGAGCGTGTCGCGCGAGAGCCAGGCGGAGACCACGACGCCGCTCGCGGCGATTCCGATCCCGAGAGGGATTCCGTAGAACGTGGTGTCGAAGCGGCCCTGGTAGGAACGACGGTTCAGGTACACGAGCTTGAACGATTCTTCCAGGACGACCGCGGCGACGAAGACCCAAAGGGATTCGTAACCGGACAGGGACAAGGTGAGGACGCTGGCCACGGTGCCGAACACGAGGCCGGCCGCCAGGCCGCCGAAGACGCGGCGGTCGTCGAAGAGCGTGTGGTCCACGTGAGGGCGATCGAACCGGCGGAGGGAGACCCAGAGGATCCCGATGCCTGGGAGGATCCCGAGGAGGAACGCGACGAAAAAGTCGAGGTTCGAGGCCATCGTCGCGGAGCAAGCCAGGGGCGATACTTAAGCCAGCGTCCGGTAAGGTATCGGGAGTGACAACCGGAAAGGTGACTTTATGGGCTGCCCGAGGGCTCGAACCCACCGTCGATGCCCGGGAAACAGGCCCGGGTCCTTTGTCCCGTCTGCCAGGAGCCCATCCCTCCGGACGAGACGGAGTGCGGGAACTGCGGGGCCTTCGTGATTGACGAGGCGGTCGTACGGCTCAGCCGAGCCTTCGGCCTCGACCGCGAGCGCGCGCTGAAGTTGTTCGAGGCGGGCTTCCGCCATCCGAAGCAATTGCGCGATCGAGATCCGAATCGGGTCCTCGAGAAGGGGGAGGTCGGGATCCTGTTCATCTGCACGAATTGCGGGGGCTTCGTCGCCGGAGGCGATACGAAGTGCCCGCGGTGTGCCGCGGAATTCGAGGCCGACGCCGAAGAAGCTCCCGTGGAAGAGGAGGACATCCTCGACCTCGTCCTCTGTCCCGTCTGCGGGGCCGACAACGATTCGGACCTGGTCGAATGCGAAATCTGCGGCGAGTCCCTCCGAGACCGGACGACGAAACCGGTAGTCGCCGCTGCCCAGGCGCCGGCCCCCGCTTCAAAGGTCCCGGAACCCGAAGGGACACTCGCCAAGGTCGACGACTTCCTGCGGGAGCCCGAAAAGTCCTCGCCCGAAGCGACGGTCAAACCGATCCCCCGCGAGAGGCCCGCGACGACGCCCCCGGGCCCATCCAGGATGCCGTCATCGCCTTCACCCGTCCGGCGCGAAGCTCCGGACGCCAATCCACCGGTCGCGGTAAAATCGAATGCCCCGTCCGCACCAGGGGCGACTTCCGTCTCGCCGAACGTCCCGCCTTCTGCGGCCCTCCGACGGGTTCCCTCAACGCGACCGAAGCCTCG
>VBLS01000172.1 GCA_005878635.1 Methanobacteriota archaeon
GCCGCCCGAGTCGATGGATCACCGCGACGGCCCTGATCGCCTTGCAACGGGCGGGCCGATAAATCCCGGCGCCGCATGCCGATCCGTAAGAAGTCATGCCGCGGGCCGGGCTCGAACCGGCGACTTCGAGATCTTCAGTCTCGCACTCTCCCAAACTGAGTTACCGCGGCGCAAAACGAGCGATAGTGCCGCCTTGATAAATCCTTTCCCTCGAGGGCAGAAATCCACGTCGACAGGCGGAACAGGAATGATG
>VBLS01000173.1 GCA_005878635.1 Methanobacteriota archaeon
TTCTTCATGGCCGCTGCCCCTTGTCGCCGCGGCAGGAGGTTTCGCCCATTCGCGCAGCGACCGGACCAAGCTCGATTTTGAGAAGCCTTCGTGCCCGCCCGTTTGCCGTCCTTGCGCTGTTCACCGCGATCGTGATGTTCACGACGTTGGGCGGATTGGCGACCGTGGGCATCTGGTCGACTCATCCGTTTGGGGCCGGGAAAGGAGGCGCGCCATCCATCGTGGTCGATTCCCGCGGGCAGGCACACATCTTTGTCCCCTGGGGGCAGCTCCGCTATTACACGACGGCGGGAGGACAATGGGCCGAGTACGTCCTGCCGGAGACGGACTTCGTATTCCACGGCTCGATCGCCATTGACCGGGAGGACCGACTGCACGTCGCTTACGCGACCGCAAAGGTCGTCGATAATCGGATCGTCTCAAACACGACCCTGAGGTATGCGACGAACCGCGCGGGCGACTGGTCGTTTCAGACTGTAGACTCGGAAGGTTTCGACCCATCCTTGGCCGCGGAGTCCATTGCGGTCGACTCCACGGGCAACGCTCGTCTCAGCTACTCGACCGCGACCCTCGAGGGTACCGACTACTACCTCACGCGCAAGTATGCGGCGAGAGTCGGGGAGGTATGGAAAATCGACGAACTCGAACTTTATCCGTATGCAATATGGTCGCATGGAGGAGCCGTCACCGGGATCGGTGTTGACGCGCAGGGGAGGCCACACATCGTGTATGCCTTCGATTCGTTCACGATGGGCTATGCGACGAATCGAACCGGATCGTGGGAGTTCGCCTTGATTCCGACCATCGAAGGGAGCTCGGACCTATCGGCTCCGATCGCATTGGATTCGATGGATCGGGTCCACATCGCCTTTTTTAGAGACCGGGAGGTGGTTCATGCGGTCCGGGAGGGGGCGGGCTGGCGCAACGAGACGATCGAACAAACGGGCGGGATCGGCGCTCGGTCGATCTCCCTTACGATTGATCGCTCGGACACCGTTCATATAGGATTCGTGAACCGGGACCTCGCACAGGTCGTCTACGTCACAAATTCTGGGGGATCTTGGAAGTCGACGATCGTCGACCGAAGTCGGGACGCACCGTATGGAACCTCCTGGGTCTCGATTGCGGTGGGGCCCGATGCGCGGCCTCGCATGGTGTACAATCTGGACTCCGACCGCAAGTACGCGACCACGTCCGTCGATTCAGCCCTTCTCGCCGATTTCACGGTTGCGGCAATTCCGTATCTTCTCGGCGAGGCTGTGGTGGCAGTGACGGCCGCGGCTTTTGTCTGGCGGAGCTCTCGAAAGCGCCGGGCACCCCGGCCCGCCGAAGGCCAGCCGGAATCGTGAGCCTTATTCTCGAAGGGGCGTTCCGGCCGCCATGGTCTTCCTCGCCCCTCCCGAAGTGACTCGGGCCCTCGAGACAAGGTTTGCTGAGGCCCTCGAGCAGGCGCGGTCGCTTCTACGTCAACCCTCAGTCAGCGCCACCGGCGAGGGAATCCCGGAATGCGCAGAGATGGTCCGCCAGATGATGACAGACATCGGCTGCAAGACCCGGCTATGGTCGAAGGGCGGCCATCCCCTGGTGGTCGGGGACCTTGACGTGGGCGCCCCCGTCACCCTCGTGGAGTACGAGATGTACGACGTCCAGCCCGTCGGCGACCTCACCGCATGGAAGGCCCCACCGTTCGCAGCGGAGATCCACGACATCCCTTCGGTTGGGCGATCGATCATCGCCCGGGGTTCGACCAATTCCAAGGGGGCCCTCGCGAATCATCTGTTCACGTGGAAGACGATCCGGGACGTCGACGAGATGCCCGTGAACTTGAAGATCCTCGCGGAAGGCGAGGAGGAGATCAGCAGCGCGAACTTCATCGAGTACATCCGGACGCATCGTCGGGAACTCCGGGCGCAGGGTGCGATCGCGAACGACTATTCGGAGGACCTGCGCGGCGTGCCGACCGTGTACCTGGGCGTCAAGGGATGCCTCTACCTGACGATCTGGTCCCGCGGCAACCGCACCGCGGGCGGACCGATGGAGGGGGAGATTCACAGCTCGGAGGCGGTCTGGATTGCCTCGCCGGTCTGGCGACTCCTCCAAGCCTTGGACACGCTCGTCGACGACGATCAGAGGCCGGTCATCGATGGAATCTGGGACGACGTCCGGCCGCCGGGGAAGGCCGAGGTCGCGATGGTCCGACGCCTCGCGAAGAAGTTCGACCCGAAGACGTGGTTGCGGGAGGGGAGGGTCGCGAAATTCAAGTACGATCTGCCGAAGGTCGACCTGCTCCTCCGGTACCTCTACGAACCGACGGTGAACATCTGCGGCATCCACTCCGGGTACGTCGACCATGGCGGGACGAAGACGGTCCTGCCGCACGAGGCGTATGCCAAGGTCGACATCCGGCTCGTGAAGGACATGACGGTCGCGGGCACCCTTCGGAAACTCCGAGCTCACCTCGCGAAACGCGGCTTCGGCGATTTGCGGATCGACGTGCACGGTCCCTACGGGCCGGCGCGGACCGACCCGACCTCGTGGATCGCGCGCACCGCGATCGAGACGGTCGAGGCCCACGGTAAGGAGCCCGAGGTGTGGCCGTCGAGCGGGGGCACGATGCCCGCGTTCGCCTTCGATGAGTACCTGCACCTGCCTTGGGTCGCGACCGGTTTGGGCCACGGGGCTCACGCGCATGCACCGAACGAGTATGCGTCGATCGACGGGATGCGCCGGTTCATCGCGGCCGAAGCGACCCTCGTCTATACGGCGGCGAAACGCGGCAAGACCGTCGCGAAATGACCCCCGCCGGGCCGAAAAAAGACGGCCGAAATTCGCGTCGAAAATTGGTCCGTTCTACATGGAGAAATCGACTCATTCTCAAGGCCAGATTTTCAGCGCGACACATATAAATAGCGTCATCCAGGATGGACCGATGAAAATGTCCACGGAGGATTCTCCTCAGGTGATTTCATGCGCACGCTGATCCGCGACCTCCGGTCGGACGATCGCGGCGTGGCATCGACGGTGGGGACGATCATGGCCCTGCTCGTCTTCCTCACGTTCCTCAGCGTGATCGTGAATCAATACGTCCCGATCTGGATGACGGACTCCGAAGCTTCCCACATGAACACGGTCTTGGGCCAGTTTGGGGGGTTCAAAGGCGAGGTTGACATCCAGATGTTGGCGGCGCAGGCCGCCCAGGATGCGGGGACGTTCAGCATCCCCGTGACGACCTCGACGGCCGTCTCCCTCGGCGTCGATGGCGTGCCGATCTTCTCGGCCGGGACGCCCGGCACGTTGGAACTGAATCCCGACGCAGCCCCCTTCACCATTGCTTTCGATTACATGGTCAACGGACAGCGCCGGTCCGTCACGGACCAGGCGAGCGGCTCCGTTGAATTGACCGCTCCGAACCGATACTACACGCCCCAGATGATCGCCTACGAGAACGGGGCGGTGATCCGGTACCAGACCGACGGGCAGTTCATCCGTGTCCATCCGACGTTCTCGGTCCTGATGTCGAACAAGACGCTGGACATCTCCTTCGCCCTGTTGAGCCTCTATGGGAAGGGGATCGTCAGCGGCACGACGACCGAGCTCGTCAGCTCGGAACTGTTCGCATTTGACCGCCAGGAATACTCCGGCTTCCCGAGCAACGCGGTCATCTGGGTCAACCACACCGCCTCCCGGTACGGCCTGTCCTGGTTCCGGTTCATGAATCAGACCCTCGCGGACACGCTGAAGCTGGGCGGGTCGTACACACGGACGTCCCTCGACGAGCGATTCATCGCGAAGTCCGGCGGAGTGACGGTCTACGACATCCGGGCGACCTTGAACCCGACGACGGGGCTTTACATCATGCGGCTCGCGATCTACAACAACCCGGGCATCATGGGGCTCTCCTACTTCCGGCTCCAGCACGCCCAAATCCAGGTCAGCGTCGGCGACGCGACGACCCAGGTGCAGTTCTGAGGTGCCCAAGATGCCGAAGCGACGCAAGGTGATGGTGCCACGCGGCGGGATCCAACAGAAGGCCGAATGGTCCGGGAGCCGCGGATCGTACCTGACCCGAATCCCCAACTTGGCCCGCGACACCCTCGAGGAGATCGAGGTGATGCCGATCCGCGAGCCCTTCACGTACGCCCGAATCCTCTACGATCACGATCGGTCGGAGTACATCTACGAAGTCTGGGAGCCCCACCTCGACGCGCGGGAGAAGGAGTTCCTGGACATGATCAAGGACTCCCTGAACCGCACCCTCGAGTACGAATGGGAGAAGATGGCGGAGAAGGACAAGAAGGAATACATCGAGGAAGCCATCGACTCGTTCATCAGCTCCCGGGGTATACGCCTCGAGCCCGCGTCGAAGGACAAGATCGTCTACTACATCATCCGCGACTTCGTCGGCTACGGCCCGGTCGACGTCCTCATGGCGGACCTGCGGATCGAAGACGTCTCCTGCGACGGGACCGGCATCCCGCTCTTCGTGTTCCACCAGAAGTACGAGTCGATCAAGACGAACGTCATCTTCGACGATGACGACGCCCTCAACTCGTTCGTCGTCCTGCTCGGCCAGCGATGTGCGAAGCAAATCTCGGTGGCGAACCCGATCCTCGACGGGACGTCCTTCGAGGGCCACCGGGTCCAAGCCACGTACGCCCGCGAGGTCACGACCCGCGGTTCCTCGTTCACGATCCGGCGGTACAAGGAGAAGCCCTTCACCCCCGTCGAGCTGGTGAAGTTCGGCACCGCGAGCGCCGAGATGGTCGCTTACCTGTGGGTGGCCGTCGAGAGCGGCAAATCCATGATGGTCTGCGGCGGGACCGCCTCCGGCAAGACGGCGACGCTCAACAGCGCCGCGCTGTTCATCCGACCCGGCGCCAAGATCGTGTCGATCGAGGACACGCGGGAGATCAACCTGCCCCACGAGAACTGGATCCCCGGCACGACTCGGTCCGGCGTGGGCGAACGCGGACCCGACGGCAAGGCCGGCGGCGAGATCGACATGTACGACCTCGTGCGCGCCGCGCTGCGGCAACGGCCGAACTACATCGTCGTCGGGGAAGTGCGCGGCAAAGAGACATACACGATGTTCCAAGCGATGGCCACGGGCCACCCGACGATGTCCACAATGCACGCGGACTCCGTCAAGTCGATGGTCAACCGGTTGGAGAACCCGCCGATCAACACGCCGCGGATCCTGCTCACCGCCCTGAACTTCGTCGTCATCCAGACCCACGCCCGGATCGGCGACTCGATCGTCCGGCGGATCAAGCAGGTCGTCGAGCTCGTCGGGTTCGAGCCGGAGACGAACGAGCTGATCACGAACACGGTGTACGAATGGGACGCCGCGACGGACACGTTCGTCTACAAGGGGCACTCGTTCCTGTTCGATGAGATCATGGAAATGAGGAACATGACGCATGAGGAGATGGAGGCCGAGTTCCAGCGGCGCGTCGACATTCTCAACTACATGTTGCAGAAGGGCCTCACCGACTTCCGAGAGATCGCGAAGATCGTCGTCCAGTATTACCAGTACCCTGACGAGACGGCGAAGCGCGTCCGCGAGGAGATGGGCCTGCCCGAGCAGGGAACCCCGAAGGCCGTCGAGGCGGGAGGTGAGACGGTTGGCTAGTACCTTCGACAAGCTGGAGACCCGCGGGACCCTGACGAAGACGAAGCGGTTCCGGCCCGGGGACCAGCCGGGCAAGGCCAACCACCTCGTGAAGTTGCCGAAGGGAGCGAAGCCGGTGACGGTGAGCCTGTCCCCGAAGGAACAGGTCGCGTGGCGCATGTTCGGGAAGTTCGTTCAGGCCCGACGCGGCGAGAACCCCGAGCTCGAGGACAACCTGCTGAAGGCCCACATCAAGCTGCGGCCGGAGGAGTATCTCGCGGTCGCCTGGATGAACACGACCTTCGCCGCAGTCGGCTCCGTCGTCGCGGCTTTCGCGCTCGCCATCTTCCTGTTCATCCTGCGAATCGACATCTTCTCCCTCCTGATCTTCCTGGGCCTCGTGGCCGCCCTTCCGATCTTCTTCTCCTACATGTATTACTTCGGCCTCCCGGTTGGATACAAAGGGAAGCCGCGATCCCGCGCGAAGAAGCGCGGCACGAAGATCGACAAGCGGATCTCCGGCGCGATGTCGTTCATCTCCGCCATGGCTTCCGCGGACGTCCCGGTGGACGTGATCTTCAAGGAGCTGTCCAAGCAGACCGTCTACGGCGAGGTCGCCCGCGAGGCGGAGTGGATCACGCGAGACACGGAGCTCCTTGGCCTGGACATCCTGAGCGCGATCCGGAAAGCGGCGCAGCGCTCGCCCTCCAGCAAGTTCCAGGACTTCCTCCAGGGCGTCGTCACGACGTCCACGAGCGGCGGCCAGCTCAAACCGTACTTCCTCGTCAAGGCGGAGCAGTTCGAGAAGGAGGACCGCCTCGAGATGAGGAAGAAGATGGAGACGCTCGGCATGCTCGCCGAGTCCTTCGTGACGGTCGTCGTGGCCTTCCCCCTTTTCCTGGTCGTCATCATGGCGATTATGGCCCTCATCAGCAAGGGAAGCTCGGGCTCCGTGCTCGTGCTCCTCTACGTCGTGGTCGCCCTGATGATCCCCCTCAGCCAGTTCGGCTTCATCTTCGTGATCTGGAATATGGAACAGGAGGCCTGAGATGGCGAACCCCGATCTGGAGAAAGCCCGCGTCCGCCTCTACGAGAAGGCCGACCGAAAGCCCGCCATCATCGCGACCGGCACCGTCCTGATGGTGCTCGCAGGATTCATCGCGTTCCTGAACTTGATCAACTCGATCAGCCTCGGCTTCCGGGCGGACCAGCGGCCGATCGAGAGGTTCCTCTTCTGGCTCATCGTCGCGACCCTCGGGTTCATCGGCCCGTACGGATTCTTCCTGGCGAAGAAGCAGCGCGAGATCAAACAGATCGAGCGACGGCTGCCGGACTTCCTGCGCGACGTCGCGGAAGCGGGCCGGTTCGGGATGACCCTGGCCGACGCGATCGTCGTGTCGGGCGGGGGCCGCTACGGCAAGCTCACGCCGGAGATCAAGAAGATGGCCGCCCAAATCACTTGGGGCGTCCCCGCGACCGAAGCCCTCCGCCTGTTCGCGACGCGCGTCAAGACCCCCATGGTCGAGCGGGTCGTCGCGATCATCGTGAAGTCCTCCGACGCCGGTGGCGATGTCGCCGACGTCCTGACGATGGTCAGTCACGACACGAAGGAGAACCAGCTCACCGAGGACGAGCGGCGAATCGCGATGTCGACGTACATTGCGGTCATCTACATCTCGTTCATGGTGTTCCTGGTGACGATCTGGATCCTGAACGTGACCTTCCTCCCGAAGATGCTCGAGGCGAGCGGGGCTCTGGAGGGAGGCGCGGGCGGCGCGGCCCTCGCGGGGGCCAGCCCTCTCGCGAATAACCTACCCGAGGTCGTCTTCAACGTCAAGATCGCGTTCTTCGTGGCCGTGATCGTGCATGCCCTCGGGGACGGTATCCTCGCGGGCGTCCTCGACACGGGGAAGATCGCGAATGGCCTCCGGCACAGCTTCATCATGCTCGTGATCGCCATGTTCGCGTTCCTGGTCATCTGAGGTGAACGAATGGCCCAATCCACCGGCAAGGAGATTCAACAGATCGAGGAGCTGAACCGAAGGAAGGCCGCGCAGAGCAGCCGGGTGGCCGACCTCGACCGGGAGCGGAGCGAGGCCAAGCAGGAGCTCGACAGCATCGAGACGAACCGCAAGGCCGCGGTCTTCGGCGCCCTCGACTCGATGAAGAAGCGGTATTTCAGCCGCCTCCTCGGGGACCGCGGCGTCAAGGTCAAGGCCCCGAAGGTCAGCAGCGTCGTCGAGTCGAGCCTCGGCAAGATCACGACGATCCCCAAGATCGTCCAGCGGAACATGAATGAAATCGAGATTCAGCCGATCCTCAAGAACTTCGCCTACGTGCGCATCCTGTACGACACGATGGCGAACGAATACTTCTACGAGGCCATCGAGCCGAAGCTGACCGAGGAGGAGTCAGAACTGCTCGACGTCCTCAAGGAGATCCTCGTGGAGAACCTGGAACTCCTCGATGATGCGGAGAAGGCCCAGAAGGAGAACTACCTCCGGCGCCAGGCCGACGGGGTGCTCCGCGAGCTCGGCGTGGAACTCCATCCGGTCTCGAAGGAGCGGATCATGTACTACGTCAACCGCGATTTCACCCGGTACGGACCGATCGACGTCGTGATGACGGACCCGCAGGTCGAAGATGTATCATGCGACGGCGTCCGAGTCCCGTTCTACATCTACCACCGCAAGTACGGTTCAATCCCCTCGAACCTGAAGTTCGATTCGGCGGAGGAATTGGATTCCTTCGTCGTCTGGCTCGCCCAGCGGTCCGGCAAACACATCTCCGTCGCGCAACCGATGCTCGACGCGACGATCCCGGACGGCTCGCGTCTCCAGGCGACGTTGGGCATGCACGTGACGAAGCGCGGTTCCTCCTTCACGATCCGGCGGTTCCGGGAGAACCCCTTCACCCCGCTCGACCTGGTCCGATTCAAGACGATGTCGCCGGAGATGATGGCCTACCTGTGGCTCGCGATCGAGAACGGGCAGAGCATGCTCATCTGCGGCGGCACGGCGTCCGGCAAGACGACGACGCTCAATGCAATCCTGCTGTTCATCCCGCCCCAGATGAAGATCGTCTCCATCGAAGACACCCGCGAGCTCAACCTGCCGCACGAGAACTGGGTGCCTCTCCTGACCCGCGCGGGGTTCGGCGGGAAATCGACCCACACCGGCAAGGCCGCCGGCGAGATCGACATGTTCGACCTGCTCACCGCGGCCCTCCGGCAGCGCCCGCAATACATGATGATCGGAGAAGTCCGTGGACCCGAGGCGTTCGTCGTGTTCCAGGCGATGGCCACCGGCAAATCCGCGTACACGACGTTCCACGCGGACGACGTCCAGGCGATGGTCCACCGCCTCGAGAACGACCCAATCAATCTCCCGCGGGCCCTCGTGGCCGCGCTGGATATCGTGCTGCTTCAGGCGCAGGTGAAGGTCGGGACGGACATGACGCGCCGTGTGAAGGCGTTGGTCGAGGTCGTCGGGACGGATCCGGAGTCGAACGAGCTGATCACGAACTCGGCGTACACTTGGAACCCGGCGGATGACACGTTCAATTACAGCGGCCACTCGTACGTCTACGAGAAGATCTCCCTCGCCCGCAACTGGAACCAGCGGCGGATGGAGCAGGAAGTCAAGCGCCGCCTCGACCTCTTCGACTACATGAAACGGAACGACATCAAGAACTACCGCGACGTCGCGAAGATCGTCTCGTCGTACTACAAGGACCCGGACGGGATGATCAAGATCGTCCGCGACACCTTGGCCTCCCAAGGGATTCAGACGGCCGCGAGCTAGTCCGCTTCACGTCTTCTCGACCGTCGCCCCGATGCCGTAGGCGATCACGCCGGAAGAGGCGATTGCCGCGGAGAGGACCAGGAACATGGCCGCGGGCTGACCTTGGTCCAGGAGCCATCCCGCCAGCACGGCGCCGATCGAGCCGAGCCCGAAGACGCTGAAGAAGGACAGGCCGAAGGCGAGGCCTCGGGATTCATGCGGGGCGGTCCGCGTCACGAGGGTGTTCTGCAGCGCCTCGAGCGAGAAAAGGACGAAGCCGAAGGCGAGGCCTCCGACCAGGAACGCGGCCGAACCGAGGAATGCCGCGAGGAGGGAGAGCAGGACGGCCGCGGTCAGGCTGAGCGAGGTCAGGATCCGATCGGGTCGTCGCCGATCGGCCAGGGTGCCTGCGACGACTTGCCCCACGGCCCCGAGGCCCAGGGCGACCGCGAACAGGCCGCCGCCGAGGAACCGCGGGAGGGGGAGGAAACTCAGCGCGCCCTGGTACGCGATCCCCGCGAAGAAGTAGACCAGGAGCACCCGAACGAACGAGACGGAGGCGAGGGAACGACTGGGGGTCGCGACGACCGCGGGAGGGCGCGTCCCCACGGGCGGGAAGCGCGTGGCGAGCAAGGCGAGGCCGACCAGGGGCGGGAGGACCAACACCGCGACGGCGTCGCGCCAGGGCCATCCGGACGCGAGCGTCGCCGCCACGAACGCCGGGCCGAGCGCGATGCCGAGGCTCCCTCCCATCCCATGCCATCCCATCGCCGCGCCTTGCGCCTCCACGGAGCGGGAGATCGCCGCGAGGGCCGTCGGGTGGTAGATCCCCGACGAGAGGCCCAGGCCCGCGAGGGAGAGGGCCAACCAAGGGAGGTTCGGGCTGAGCCCGAGGGATCCAAGGGAGACCGCGATGCCGCCAGCGCTGAGCATCAGCAGCCTCGTGGGGGAGCGACGGTCCGCGAGGAATCCGAACGGCACGCTGCTGAAGCCGAAACACGCGTAGGTCGTCGCCGCGAGCAATCCGACGACCACGCTATTGGCCTGGAACTCGCTGCGCCACGGGAGGTTCAGGAAGACGGGGATGGCGAGGAGGTTCGCGTGGACCGCCCCGTGGAGGAACCCCAACAGGCCCACGACGGCCCGATCCTCCCGGCGCATCTCCGCGGCATCCCCCCGCGAAGATAAGGACTTCTGCGGGGCCTTAGGCGCGGACGATCGCGCGAATCGCCCCCGGGATCACGAACACGAGGCTGATCACCAGCGCCCGCAACCAGGGGGTCAGGTCCCGGAGGTGCACGATACGGAAGCCGCGACGGACCGCATGGCTCCTTGGAAATCGTTCGGCGCGGACCGAACGAGCTCCCGCTGACGGAGGAAAGGTGAAAAGGGAAAGGGGGTGAGGGGAGGCGAACTCAGAGCTCGTCTTCCGTTCCGGTGTCGCCGCTCGATTCCGACTGGCCGTCGCCACCCTCGCCGCCATCGGAAGGCTTCTTGATGACCTTCTTCTGGACGACGGGCTGGGGTGCGATCGGCTTGCGGATCACCCGGCGCGGGATCGCTTCGGTCCCGCTCGGTGCGCCCGATTGGCCGCCCGCGGCCCCGAACGACGAGGCTTGCCCTCCGGAGGATCCCTCCGGGCCCGGGCTTCCGCCGGTCCGGCGCGCCTGGATCACGGGGGCGGATCCGCCGCCGCCTCCACCGCCGCTCGGCGGTCGGGCGGTCTCGCGCATCAGGGACCCGCACTTGTGGCAGACGGTGGCCGTCACGGAGTTGAGAGTGCCGCAGGTCGGGCACGGCTTCGAGCCCATCTTGCGCATCTCCTCTTCCTCGCGGAGCCAGTCCTCGAACGTCACGAAGGTCGGCTGCTTGCGCCACCACTCCTGGAATTCGCGGTCGGACAGCGCTCGGCCGAGTTGCCGGGAGGCTTCCTCCTTGAACTTCGTTACGACCTCGTCGTACTGGAGGCGCATCTTCTCCTGGTAGTCGGCCATCTCGACTTCGCCGGTCGCGAACTCGACGCCGCACTCCGGGCACTGTTTCACGTCGACCGGGATCCAGGCCTGGCAGTTCGAGCACTTCGCCATGTCCTTCTCGAACTCGACGCCGCACTTCGGGCAGGACGTCGAGTCCTCGGGGATGAAGGCGCCGCACTCGCCGCACTCGACCATCTTGCCGAGGCCGTAGATCTTCCAGTACAGCGTGACGCCGATCACGGCGGCGGCCGCCGCGGCCAGGATGATGAAGAACAGCCAGTACGGCAGGCCGAGGATCGGCACGGTCCGGTTCAGGAAGGGCACGGTTTTCGCGACCGTGATCGACTGCGTCTGCGGGGTAATCGTCCCTGCGGTCGGCGTCACGACGACCGAGTACGGTCCGTCCTGGACGTCGGGCACGTTGATCACGCCGACGAAAAGGCCATCCGTCCCGGAGCTGGTCGTGTTCGTCGCGATGACGGCCGACGGGGAGCGCAACTCAATCGTCAGCTGGATGCCGGAGATCCCGTTGTCGTTGGTCGAGTCCCGGACATATCCGGTCACGCCGAGCGCCGCTCCCGGGCCCACGGTCTGGCCGGAACTCGGCGTCCCGATCGCCACGTAGCCGTTGGGCGGAGGGGTCACGTCGAGCGTCAGGTTCGCGTAGTTGTTCGCTTCCTGCGCTGGGCCTCCCTCGTTGATCGAGTTGGCCGGATCGACGACGAGCATGATGTGCTCGGTGCCGAGCGTCGCCAGCCCGTTGATGCTCAGGGACTGGTTAACCTGCGCGCCCTGCGCTACGTTGAGGTTGTTGACGCGGGCCAGCTGGTTCGCCAAGTCGCCGTTCAGGTAGGCCGCGATGGCCACCCCGGAGGCGTCCGTCTGCCCTCGGTTGTAGATCTTCGCGACGACCGCGAAGGGCTGGCTCTGGATCACGTTCATGGTCGAGGTGTAGTCGCTCGGTCGCAGCTCGAGGTCCGGCAGCGTCCGCACCTGGAGGTTGAACGGGTAGGCGCTCCACTGGTTGTTGTCGGCCACGCTGACCGCCGGGTACGGGTTGAAGAACGCCCCTCCCGTGACGGTCGAGGTCGAGTAGGTCACGGTCTCCTGATAGTTCCCGAACGATTGTCCGTTCGGCAGGGTCGCGCTCGTGATCTGGTCCGTGTAGAGCGGGATCTGCGCGAACCCGTTGAGGTCCGTCCGGTTCCACGCGTTGACGCCGCTCGCGCCTCTTCCGAGGTACCAGAGCGTGCGCGCGCTGGGGGTCGTCGACGCGCCGTTGTCCGGATACTGCGCGGTCGCTCCCGTCGGGCTTGACGCCGACCAGATGGTGGCGCCCGCGATTGCGAAGCTCGTGCGGTCCACGACGGAAGCCCGGAGCCAGCGGAACAGATTGATCGATCCGCCGGCGGCCGTCGGCACGAACGCCGAGGTCCAGTTCGACATGTACAGCGGGTCCTGCGTGCGGTCGATCGTCACGTTGTAAAGATACGCGCTCGAGGTGCCGTCGACATGCAGCTCGTTGTGGATTCCGACGACGTTCGAGTAATCGACCGACAGATACGTGTCATAGGCGTAGAGAGTGCTCGAAGCAGTGAGGGTGACGTTGAAGAGCGATCCTCCCGGCCTGCTTCCCTCCGTGAAACGACCGTCCTGGTAGACGCGGTCAATCGTCGAATGGAACACGGTGGCGGTCGTCGACGCCCACGTGATGACCGGGCTGTCGTCGTTGAACTCCGTGTCGAGACCTGTGCTCGAGATCTCTTGAGACGTGAATCCGGTGATCGTCGAGTCCGTGACGTTCAGGGACGCGCCAGTCGCGTTGAACCATCCGGGGAACTTCAGCTTCGCTCCGTTCATCAGGACGAGCTGGCTGCCCGCGCCCGACACCGTCAGGGCGAGCTTGAGGTACGGGTTGATCGCCGTCGTCTGCGTCGTGACGATGGAGTTGTCGAGAATCAGTGCGCCGCCGGCGTTCACGTTGAGCGCATAGCCGGCATGGGCGGCATCCTTCGAGAAGCTCAGGCCGCCGTTCACGAGCCTTAGGCTTCCGCCGGAGTTGATGTTGATCGATCCGTCAACGGTGAATGTGATCCCGGTACAGACCTGGGCCGTGGTGATCGTCCAGTCTCCGGAGATCACACCGACCTGGTCGCATGGACCGGCCCGCACGGCAGGACTGAGTGCCACGATCGCCGCGAAGATCCCGCCCAAGGCGATGGACCAAACGATCAAGAGGCTGAGGGCCTTCGCATTCCGTCGGGCTCGGTTCGACATCCGATGACCTCCCAAGGTCGAGCCATCGAGAACCTCGGAAAGACTGCGACCGGTGGGCATGTTGCGCGACCCATGCCGGCCCGGTTTATAAATAGGTTACCCAGCGATTATCTATCGCGATACGGACTCGTTCTCGCGCAGGAGAACGAGGCCTTTGCATGGAGAAATTATTATTATTCATCGGCTATTATGGAAATCACGAAATTGGGCGAAAAATGGGTCCAAATTTCGTCGATATTTGCCGTCGGTGGGGCCTCGGCGTTGCGGATCGAAGGCGCGGACGAGACGGCTCAAATCACCTTCTTCTTGAGGACCTTCTTGACGCTCACGGGCGCCTTCTTCGCGCCCTTGTCGTCCTCGCTCGCGAGCCGGTGGCCGCAGGCGTAGCACATGATCGCATCCGCGGAGATCATCGTCCCGCAGGCCGGACACGGGATCTCGGATTCGCCTTCGGAATCGGACGTTTCCTCGGCCGCGGATTCCTCGTGGAGTCTGTGGCCGCAGGCGTAGCACATGATCGCATCCGCGGAGATCATCGTCCCGCAGGCCGGACAGGGCATCTCGGACTCGCCTCCCGATACCGGCTCGGCGGCGACGGTCGGCTTCGCGGTGGGCTTCGCAACTTGGACGGGGACAGCGGCCGCGGCCGGTTTCGAAGCCACCGGCTGAGGCGTCACGACGACAGGTTGCGGCCGAAGCGCGGTCGCCGCCGGAGTCGGGCTCACGACGGGACGCGCCGCGGGGGCCTGGGTGGGCATCGGTCCAATGGGGCGCCCGGTCTGTTCCTGGAGGAGGAGTTGCTTCTCTCGCTCCAGGAGCCGCCTCCCTTCTTCGGACAGCTTCGCGCGGGCGGTGGCGATGGCTTCCTCTTCGCCGATCAGCTTCTTCTCCCGCTCCATCAGGACGTGGTTCCTTTCAATCTGCGCCTCCAACGTGGCCTTCTGGTCCTCGAGCAGCTTGACGATCTGTTCCTGGCGGCCCGCGATCTCGGCCTTGCGGGCGGAAATGTCCCGCGCGTGGGCGAGCGCCTCGGAGTCCCTATGGGCAATCTCTTCCTCGCGCTTCAGGAGTGTGTCGAGGCGTTTCGCAAGGTCTTGCTCCCGACCAATGAGCTGGTTCTCTTTTGCGAGGACTTGCTGCCGCGATCCCTCGAACTCCTGCTCCTTCTGGGTGATCTCCCGTTCCTTCAGCTCGAGTTCCTTCTCGCGCGCTCGAAGCCCTTTCTCCCGGCCGACGAGGGAGTCGCGCTCGTCCGCGAGCGAGGTGCGCTCCTGCTCGACGACGCGGCGGTCTTCCTCGATCCGCGTCGCTTGATCCTGGAGGGACGTCTCGCGTTCCTTGAACTCCGCGTCTCGGGACTTCAGGCTTTCTTCGAGCTTTTTCAATGCGTCCAGCGCGTCTAGGATTGACGATTCAGCCATTGCGGCAGCCTCCGGTATTCGTTCGACGAGCCGAGCCTCTCAGGCGTCGACTGTGAAAGGGACATGGGAGCAATTACCCTCCCGCTTCGAAGATCGGGCCGAGGACGGTGAGTCCGCCCTTGCGGACTTCGATCGCGTGCTTCTCCATCGAGTGGTCGGTGGACCTCATCTTCTCCACCTGCAGGTAGCGAATGAGCTTGCCGCGGGAATGGTCGAGTCCGAGCAACACGATCCCGTCGACGAGGAACCCCTCGTTCCCGAGGAGCTGGCTGTCGCCTTCCGCATTCCGTTCCATCACGACGAGCGACGTGAGTTCGTTGTCGCGGAGCATCTTGAAGAAGTAGAACATCCTCTTCCGCATGTTCGTCGTGTTCTCCATCAGGGAATACAAGGCGCCGAGCGAATCCAGTGTGAACAGCTTGAACTTCTGACCGTGGACCTTCCGATAGTGCGTGATCATGCGCTCGATGAACGCGAGGTAATCGGTCTGATCTTCCGGGCCCACGACGGCATCGATCTCCCGGAGGTCGGTGAAGTCGCTGATCTGCATGTTCATGGACAGTTCGACCCCGAGCGAGTCCATGTTCCTCAGATGGGATTGGACCGTTTCCTCCAGCGTCGTGTACAACCCGAACTCGCCCGTGTCCTTCAAATACCGAGACATCAGCGTGTAGCAAAAGGAGGTCTTCATCGAGCCGGGAGGTCCGGTGACGAGGATGACCTTCGGGGGCGTAATGTCGGTGCGGATCACTTTCTCAAGTCCATCGATTGCATCGCGGAAAGCCATGGCATTGCCGTATGGAGACTCGACGGGTCACA